>NZ_JACHFL010000021.1 GCF_014201875.1 Deinococcus humi
GTGCATGGAGCTGTTGGTCGGCGGCTTCGCTGATCTCGATCTGTCGTGCGGGACGACCCATCCCTAATTCTACTTCTTATTCGCGATCTACTTAACTCGCACCAGTGGCTGCTCCCGCCGAATTAATCCTTTCAGCAGAGAATCCAACGCGCTCTGCAACGACCGAATGTCCCGACAGAAGCGCCTAGCCGCCGCAGAAATGACGTACCTGATACAGGCCTTCTCGCGCCGCTTCGGTCGAGAAGCCAGCCTGCCCAGCCCTCTACCAGAACATGGCCCTGCCTTCGAGGAACTCAAGATTCAGTACCAGGGTTGGGCAGCTGTGTAATAGGTCAAGGACCACGGGGAGCGGATTGACGACATCACGCCGTTGTTGGACGGCAACAAGATCCGCGCGGGCGATAGCCTGAATAAACGGCTGCGGCGCGAGCGCATTCTGCCTGTCATACCGCTCGAGGGACAGTCTGCCTGTCGATATAGGGCACATTGCCAGTCCCAAAATTTGTGGGGGCGATCTGAAACTCACAAGCATCACCTGTACCAACTGACGTGGCCTGCGGAACGGGATCTGACTCCGAGCACAGCACCCGATCAGAGTGAAGGCCCGTGCTCGAACGGCCATCACTCTCGTGCGGCAGGGTGTGAAACGGCTCTCCAATGTGTTGCGGTGGCCGCTCGGCGCAGCTGCTTATGTTGATCAAGTTGCACAGTATTCCGTCTCTCCCACCAGACTTGGCTTGAAGTGAAGTTGTCCGGCACGAGACCAAACCCCGAACAATTCCCACTTTTGACACCTGCTGCCCCGAATCTGCCAGCCTACATGCGGTGTTCCTTCTGGGAACGCAGTTATGAGTCCCATCGCTATATCTGATCCCAAGGAGAGCCCTTATGTCATCGCTGTTTGAACAGGAAATTGGCCAGCTCCATCGATTCCAGGCGGGACTGCGCAGCAGTCCCCAGACCGTACCGGTCAATGCCATGGAACAGCAGATCGATGAGGTCTGCGCCCGGGTCCGTCAGCATGTCGCCAACATCCAGGCTGGCACGTCCCTGCTTAACGTGCGCCGCTCCGGGAATGATGACGTCAACACGGCTAAGGCACAGCTGGCTGCTGACCTCGATCAGCTAATCCAGACCCTGAGTGCACCCACCGAAGTGGTGGCTGACGTGCTGGATCTGTACCTTCCCGGCTACGCCCGGGAAGGCTACCCGGTGCACCACGCCACCCGGCGGGCCGCCATCAGTACCGTCCCTGCCCTGCATCCTGGCGTGCTGGGTGAGGTGAGTGTCCTGAATCGCTGGTTGGTTCCTGCCGACAGTCCCGTACGCCCCCAACTGGAAGCTTGGGTGGAACTGCATGACGCCCTCCAGGCTGTGGACGCTGAATACAGCGCGCTCGACAGCGCGCAGAGCCAGCTCCTGTCCGAGGTGGACAGTGACCAAGTGCTGGACGCGGACCTCGACTGGGACGGCACGTTCCTGACCCAGGTGTTGACCGTTACCCATCTGGGCAGCGGTGAGGTTCAGGTTCTGAACCTCACGGACGTCACTCTGGACGGCGACACCTGGATCGTTACCGTGGAGGGTGCGGTGCCGCATCTGTCCACCGACGCCGTCGTGCGCCTATCCACCACGGATGGCGCGTTCAGTGGGGACTTGCCCCACAGGCAGCTGGACGTCCAGGACGCTCAGCTGCGTGTGATGGGCGTCTCACATGAAGCGCAGGAACGCCTGCGCGCATTGACAGTGGTGGACGTGGCGCAACTGACCGTGCTGGACACCGTGCCCGTGCTGGACAACAACCGAACATTGAACTGAGGTCTCGATCCGCCAAAGCCCAACTGCCCACCAGCGAGGAATTGCATGAGTCGGATTGACCAAGAACTGCAACGAATCAGCCGACTGACACTGGACCGGCAGGTGGGTGCCTACCGGAATCTGCATACGCTGTCTTTGCGGAATGAGTCCAGAAACTATCCAGGACACGAATGTATTCTCAAGGCCCTGCTGTGGTCAGAACACGCCATTAAAGGGGCAAAAGAACCACTCACAGTCTTCGCAGTCGCCTTGGAGTTGCAGGGCCGCCACTTGCGCCGAGGTGTTGTATTCGCGAATTTCCTGAACAAGCTGGCCATTGTGCTCACTGAGCTCCACCGATTCGACGAGGCCCTTCTCTGGTATGAGGAAGCTTTGGCGATCAAACGGGTGGCTCTGCCCGCTGCACATCCGGACATCGCTAGCAGCCTGAACAATCTGGCCAATGTACTCGTTGAGCTCCGCCGCTTCGACGAGGCCTTCCTCTGGCATGAAGAAGCTCTGGCGATCAAACGGATGGCCCTGCCCGCTGCACATCCGGACATCGCTACCTGCCTGAACAACTTGGCCATTGTGCTCAGAGAGCTCCGCCGCTTCGATGAGGCCCTGGAAAAGCACGAGGAAGCTCTGGTGATTCGGCGGGCGGCTCTGCCCGCTGGACACCCGGACATCGCTTCCAGCTTAATGGGCCTAGGCAGTACGCACGCTGAGCTCCGCCGCTTCGATGAGGCCCTTGAAAAGCACGAGGAAGCCCTAGATATCAGGCGCGCGGCGCTACCGACTAAACACCTACACATCGCAATGAGCTTGAACAACCTAGCCAATGTGCTTTCCGCTCTTCGCCGCTTCGATGAGGCTCTCGAAAAGCACGAGGAAGCCCTGGCAATCCAACGGGCGGCCCTGCCCGCTAGACACCCGGACATCGCTACCAGCCTGAACAATCTGGCTTATGTGCTTTCCGCTCTTCGCCGCTTCGATGAGGCCCTCGAAAAGCACGACGAAGCCCTGATGAGCCAACGGGCAGCCCTGCCGGCTGGACATCCACACATCGCATCAAGTTTCCACAACATAGGAAGCGTCCTCACGGACTTGAGCCGCCACCACGACGCTGTCCAGAGTTATCAGCAGGCCCTCGAGATCCGGCGAGAGGCCCTCCCTGACAATCATCCTCACACTGCCAAAGTGCTGCACCGTCTGGCCCGCGTTTTCGGTGAGCTTGACCAGCCGGCGCAAGGCCTTCCCCACACCACCGAAGCCCTGAACATCCTGCTGAATAACGAGCAGTTCCCGCAGATCAGCAAGACCCTGTGGGGGGATGTGACTGAAGTCGACGAGTCCGTGCCCGAAACCCTGGCACTGTTGCTGGAGCTTGCCACCCATCCTGAGGCCCCTGAGCTCCCTACCAACACGGTGACTGCCCTGCTTACATTTAAAGGCAATGCCGACATTGAGCAGGGTCTCATCAGCATCCTGCACGTCACAGCCACCGGCCCCCTCAAAGATCGTATTACTCAACTCAAGGCCCTTCAGGCCGACGTCGCCCGACTTCAATACAGCACTGATGTCCAGGACCTCCTGCGAATACAGGAGGTCACCGCACAACTCCAGCAGCTCGAACAGCAGATTCACACGGATCCCGAAGGGGCCCGGCTCGCCGAAGAACTGCAACTGCGCATGATCACCCCCCCCGCGGTGCAATCTGCCCTGCAGGACGACGAAGCGCTGCTGAACCTGTTCGTCTCAGGAGACGCGGTGTACGCCCAGATCTTGCACCAGGACGGCCGGCATCACCTGCACCGCTACGCCGCATCAGACCTCGAAGCGCAGGTGGGCCACCTGCGCCAGGTCCTGGCTGATACATGCCTCCTGCTGCACGAAACTCCTTTGCTGCACCCCCTGCAGGGGTTGTACGTGGCCCTGATCACTCCCCTCGCTGGGCTGCTGGGGCTGGGAGAGGATCTCAAACGACTAGTCATCAGTGGCGACGGCTTCCTGTACGGTCTGCCATGGGACCTGCTGTGCGCACCGGACGCGTCCGGTGCCCGTCCCCTGCTGGCCCAGGTCAGTATCCGCCTGGTGCCCACCCCCTGGGACCTGCTGCGCCTGCACCGTCTTCCGTCGGTGCTAGCAATCGACACGAATCCCGCTGTGTTGCTGGGCGTTCAGTCCTTCGAAGAACACGTTGACAGCGATAAGGATGCAACCGAGACCGGGGCCATGAATCTCCCTCCGGAGTTGCGCTCCGCACCAGTCCGGTTCGCAACGCGTAGCGCGGTCATGACGACTGGTGGAGCTGACAGTCTGCCCAGGTACGGGAACCTGAGCGGCACTGAGCAAGAGATTCGCATGCTGACTGCGCTGCTCACAGAGCGCGGGCGCTCCGTGGTCTCTCACTTAAGCCCTGAAGCCTCAGAGCAGACCCTGCTGAACATTGGAGTGGCCCCCTGGATGCTGCATTTCTCGACGCATTCAGACGTGTGGGACACTGAACAGACCCGCCCGCTGTACCAGCGGGCTGAGCGGGCTGATCCCCGGTATGATCCGGCCCATCCCTTCTCACAGGCCGTGGTGCTGCTCGACGGCTACACCCGGCGTAACTTCCAGGGGGTCTTGCGGGCCTGGGAATTGGGTAGCCTGAACCTGCGCGGCACGGAAATGGTCATCTTCTCGTCGTGCAATTCGGGACTGGGGGACATGACGGCCGGCCGGGGGGTGGCGGGTCTGTCGCAAGCGGCATTCCTGGCGGGTGCGCAGCGGACCATTACGACGCTGTGGCCGGTGTTGGATGCCACGACGCCGGAATGGATGGGCAATGTGTATAAGGCGCGGTTGGATGGCGCGTCGTGGCAGGACGCAGTCCGGAAGGAAAAACTGCGGATGCTGGGAGAGGAACAACCGGTGAGTGCCTGGGCCCCTTTCGTCCTTAATGGCCTCCCCTGAGAGAGTGGGGCCATACAGGTCAACACCATGCTTGTGCGTGCTGCTTCAGCGCCTACTTGGTACAGTGCTTCCTTGCGCTTAGGGTCAGCTGCGGTGGCTTAACTTCAACAACACATTATCGAGGCAATCCCAGAACATGTTTTATCTGTCCAGCACCTGTTTGACCTGCACAATGCTCCACGGCTCCCCCGGACAAGTCCTGAAGCCTTAGGTCCCGAGATGGGCCGCCGTCGCTCGGAGGCTGAGGCCCTGTCTACGCAGCGCACCAGCATAGGCCGCAACAGCTCGCATGTCCGAGATAGTCCTGGCATCGATGCTGCTCCAGCCTGCCAAGCTTCGGGGGTCAGATTTTCGGCCCTCCCAAGGCTGAGCCCCCTCTCATTCCGGCAGCTAGGACCACCTTCGTTCGTATTGGGATAAGTTGAGCTTCCCGCTCAGCGGTGAGATCGTTTGGATATGCGGACCGATTTCATCGCCGGATCATCTCTCGACTGATCGTCCGCTCTTTTTCACGCAGGCAAGACATGCCCCAGTACGTTTTTCAGGCGCACTTTAGTGCGACGACATCCAGTGAATCATGATCGGCTCACTTGGCGGAACACGAAAGTGTACGTGGGGCTATTCGAGGCACAAATACAGCAGGAGGGCACATCTATCGTGTCATGATTGCCTCCTCGCCCGAAGCCTCTCCACAACACACAAAAAGAGGCGGGCCATCCCATATATTGAATAACTTGTGCTCCCTGCTCATGCCAACACCGAAAAACCTGGCTTCTCAGGTCATGAAACATTTGCGTTCCGCTATGGCTGGCTCCGCAAAGCCATGATCGGAACCGAAGTCAGCAGCCAGTTCTTCAGCCGTCCATTGGCGCTCGTCACCCTGGGAGTAGGTAAGAACATGGTGCAGAGCATCCGACATTGGGGCTTGGCTACACGCGTCCTGCAGGATGTGAGCCGCACAGATGTGGCTCCAACGTATCTCGGGCAGCGCCTCCTGCAGGGGTGGGACCCGTATCTGGAAGACATTGGCTCGCTCTGGTTGATTCACTGGTGGCTCGTAGGAAATCCTGCTCGGGCTGCCGCGTGGCATTACGTGTTTTTTCGGTGGTCACGGCAGGAATTCAGCAAGAATGAGTTGACCGATCACTTGCTGGAATGGGCAGAACGTGCAGCGGTGCGGGCCACGCGCTCCTCCATTGGGCGGGATGTGGACTGCATGCTGCGCACATACCTGCCCGGCAAAAGCAGCAAAAAAGGCGTGTCGGAGGAGTCGTTCGATTGCCCATTGGTGGAGTTGGGCCTCTTGCGTCCTCTTCAAGATGGAGACCGGTATACGTTTGTGGTGGGGCCTAAACGGACTCTGCCTGCAGCGATTTTTGGCTACGCCCTGGTGGAATACATGAATGCAGTGAGGGGCGAGCGGCGTACGGTAGCACTGCATGACACGCTCTACGGCGTCGGAAGCCCAGGACTGGCCTTCAAGCTGTCCGAAAATGCCTTGGTGGAACTTGTGGAGGCGGTGCAAGTCCTTACGGGTGGTGCCATTGAACTTGATGACACGGCTGGCCTAAAACAGTTGTATTTACGAGAAGACCTTGATGGTACGGAGCTGCTCGAGCGGTTCTACGAGGAGAACGCATGAGCCTCACGGTGCCGGCAGCCACTGCCGGCCGGTTTTTGCGGTCCGTGCGGTTAGAGCGCGACGCTGGGCATGCAGAGTCGCTGCAGGGGTACATACTGACCCCTCAGGCACGGATCGTGCTGCGCCGCATCCTGACGGCCTTGAGTGAGGGCGGCACCGAACGCGCTTTGACGCTAACAGGACCGTATGGGACAGGGAAATCGGCGTTTGCGCTGTTCCTCACTGAACTTCTGCATGATCCGGTTGGGCCGGCCTTCGCGTTAATTGAGCGGGTGGATGGGGCACTTGCGCTGGAGGTTCAGCGCGTGCTGCAGGCCCCGTTTCTGACTGTTCCACTCACGCTGCGGCGCGCGCGCCTCGGCGTGACGCTGCATGAGGGGCTCGTTGCCGCCGCAGAGAGCCTGCCGGATCCTGCAGCGCTCTTGGAGACGTTGCAGGCGGTGATGCCGGCCGCAGATTTGGAGACTTTGGACACCCGGGCACTTCTCCAGGCCGTGCAAGCCGTTCAGACACATGCTGAAGCCGCTGGGTATGCCGGGGTGGCCATTGTGTTCGATGAGCTGGGCAAAGCTCTGGAGCACGAGGCGAGATTCGAGGGGGCGGACATTTACCTGCTGCAGGAACTCGCAGAAAGCGCGGCGCGCAGCGGGGCACAGCCCTTGCTGTTCGTAGGGGTACTGCATCAGGCGTTCGAGCAGTACGGTGAGGCATTGCTGGCCAGCGCTCGCAAAGAGTGGGCGAAAGTGCAGGGGCGCTTTGCTGACATCGCTTTTATTGAGCCTCCGGAGCAGCAGATGCGCCTGGCGGCGCACGCGACAGCCACGCTTGACCCCTTACCTGGCGCGGACGTGCGGGCGTCCGCGCGGAACGCTGCTCAGGCCCTGATCAAGCTGAAGCAGGCGCCTCTAGGCTTCGAAGCTGCGGAGTTCGAAACTGTAGCGGTCGAGGCGGCCCCCTTACATCCGGCCGCGCTGATGGCGCTGCCGTATCTGTTCAGGAGATTCGCGCAGAATGAGCGCTCGCTGTTCGCCTACCTGCTGAGCGGGGAACCGCATGCGGTTCCTGCGCAGTGGACGGCGGGGCACACCCTTGTCCGGATGCATGACCTGTTTGACTACTTCAGTATTAACTTGCTGGGGAGCTTGTCGCGGCAAGCGTTCGCGCGGCGGTGGCTGGAAGTGGTGGACGCTGTGGAGCGTTACCCAGATCTGAGCCTGCTTGAAGTGCAGGCGTTGAAGACGGTGGGCCTGCTGGGTGTGCTTGGGGACATGACGGGCTTGCACGCGAGCGCCGAACTCGTCTCAGTGGCTCTAACTGATACGGTGGACGACGCTGAAGTGCTGCGCACCTTGCAGCACCTGGAGCACCGGTCGTTGATCGTGTACCGCCGTTACAACCGCACCTATCGGGTGTGGGAGGGCAGCGACATTGATATTGAGGAGCGGTTAGAAGAAGGACGCCGGACCATCGGGGCGCAGCTCGCGCTATCGGAGGTGCTCGAGAATTACTTGCCTCGGCGCCCCCTCGTGGCGCGCCGGCACTCCTTTCACACTGGCTCTTTGCGGTTTGTCGAAGTGCGGTATGTGGATGCCCCGGTTTCCGCAGACCAGCTCCGAGCGACAGAGGGCGCCGACGGCATTCTGGTCTGCGCCTTGCCGAGTACGCCGGAGCAGGCAGAGGCCTTTGCGCGTTGGGCACAAGACGAGAGCGTGGCGCAACGGCCTAACCTGCTTCTAGCTGTGCCGCTTGGCTTGCAGACCCTACGTGAGGCCGCTACAGAACTGAGGGCGCTCTACTGGCTAAGGGAGTCAACCCCGGACTTGCGGGACGACCGGGTGGCGCGCCGCGAGGTGGCCGAACGCCTCGCCTACCTGGAAGGAGTGCTAATCAGCGCAACTGAACACCTCCTCGACCCCCGACCGGTCCCGGTGGGGAGCGGCACGCAGTATTGGCATCGCGGCGTTGCCCAGGCGGTGCGGACGCCGCGCCAGGCGACTCAACTGCTGTCCGACGCCTTGGACGCGGTGTACCCCGCTTCACCGCACGTCATCAATGAACTGATTAACCGCCGCATGTTGTCGTCGGCGGCCGCCGCGGCCCGGCGGTCGTTGATTGAGCTGATGTTGAACCGCGGCGACGAGGCTCTGTTGGGCCTGGATCCAGAGCTGTTCCCGCCGGAGCGAAGCATGTATGAAAGTGTGCTGCGCTTTGCGGAGTTGCACGGCCCGGTCGACCCTGACGATGAGGCGGGGCCATGGGAGTTCCGCGCCCCGCAGGAGGAAGGAAGCGCAAATCTCGCCCCCGCGTGGGCCGAGCTGAGCCGCTTGGTATTCGAAGCCGACGAGCCGATCGCGATCAACACCTTGTTCAGTGCGCTGGCGGCTCCACCGTTCGGCGTAACTGCCGGACTTGCCCCCGTCCTACTTGTGGCGTTCTTACAGGTGCACCCGCACGAAATCAGCATGTACCGCGAAGCCGTGTTTGTCGCGGAACCGAACATTGCGGATTTCGAGGTGCTGCTACGCCGCCCGGAACTCTTTGCGGTGGTGGGAAGTTCGGTGCGGGGCGAACGGGCCGCCGTGCTGACCCGACTGGCCGGAAGCTTGAAAACGCCTGACGCGCTCGTGCCAGTCGTCCGGGCCTTGATCCGCATGGTCAAGGGCTTGCCGGAAACGTCGTGGCGCACCCGGAGCCTGCCAGACCCCGTCGTACGGCTGCGGGACGCGTTTGAACGGGCCCGAAGTCCGGAGCGGCTGCTGTTCCAGGACGTGCCCGAGGCACTGGGTTTACCGGCGATTGGCAGCGGCCCGGCGGACGGAGAGCAAATCACGGTCTTCTTTGAAGCGTTGAACCAAGCACTGCAAACCTGGGCAGCGCACGGCCCTGCGCAAGTCACGCAGGCTCGGCGGATCCTGCTTGAAGCCCTCGACTTTCCGGCGACGGATCAAGGCTGGGCCCAACTGACCGAACAGGCTCAGGCACTCCAGGGGCGTCCGCTGCCCACCGCGTTGGTCGTCTTTGTAAACCGCCTGTGTACAGTCGGTGAACCAAGTGCGGTCCTTGACGGGGTGTTGTCTCTGGTGGCCGGCCGGTCGCCGCGCTCGTGGACGGACGCTGACGCGGCGCGGTACCCCTCTCAAGTGGCCGATTTAGGCCGTATGTACCGCTTATCTGCGCGCCAACTCGGGTACAGCACGCCCGCGGCGGAGGAAGCGAGTCGCATGGTGGCCACGCAACTGCGCGCGTTTCTATCAGCTCAGAGCTCGGCGGGGCAGAAGGACGCCGTGAAGTTGGCCCTGTTACAGCTGCTTCAAGAGTTGGACGACGAATGATTCAATTGTGGAATATGTATGAAAAGAGTTTGACGTCGCGTTTACAGTTAGGCCAAACATGACTGAGTCGACATCCCCTCCCCCGCGCCACATCCTTTCGTTGTCTGGAGGGAAAGACAGCACAGCGCTCGCCATTTATATGCGCGACAAAGTGCCCGAGATGGAGTACATCTTCTGCGACACTGGCGAAGAGCTCCCTGAGACCTACGAGTACCTTGACCGACTGGAAGCCTACCTGGGCAAACCGATCGTAAGGCTCAACCCCGACCGGCCCTTTTCGCACTACCTGGAACTGTACCGGGGGGTGTTGCCTGACAGCCGTACACGCTGGTGCACGCGCATGCTGAAGATCAAGCCGTTTGAGAAGTATGTTGGCAACGCGGAGGCCATCAGTTACATCGCCATTCGCGCCGACGAAACACACCGCAAAGGCTACATCTCCACTAAACCCAATCTGCACGCCGTGTACCCCTTTATCGATGCTGGCATTGTTAAGGCGGACGTCTTTCAGATACTGGATGAGAGCGGCATGGGTGCGCCTGAATACTACGAATGGCGCTCACGCTCAGGCTGTTACTTCTGCTTTTTTCAGCAGCGGCGCGAATGGGTAGGCCTCAAGGAACGCCACCCAGACCTTTACGACCAGGCCAAAGAATTTGAGAAGTTCGACGAGGTAACGGGCAAACGCTTTACTTGGTCACAGAAGGAAAGCCTGGAGGAACTCGAGCAGCCCGAGCGCATGGCGGCTATCAAGGAAACCCAATTGCGGCAAAAGGAAGCGGCTTCTAGCAACCTGATTGACATTTTGGGGGACGAAGAAGACGAAGAAATGTCCTGCCTTGTGTGCCATCTGTAAGGCTAGAAGTGAGCGAAGCAGCGGTTGCCAAAGTCAGTTCAACGCTTAAGCGCAGCGCATGGGCAAAGCAATCGAGCCCACATCAACCCTTGCTCTGGCTAGCGGTGCTTAATCGCATGTGCAAGGGCTATATCACGACAAATCAAATTTATTTTGTCGAGGGCTTAAAAAAGGATTTCACGGATTGGCTTCGCCAATACAAGTATGCAAGAGACCATGGCCAACCTTCTGAGTCCATTTTTCACTTTAGAAACTCCAAGATTCGTAAACGTAAATTCACGGCAGGGGAGAATGATTATTACGCAATTTTAACCACTTTGGGCGGCGGTTCAATCAGAGTTAAACGCTCTATAGAGCTTGCTTATCTGGAAGATTCCATCTACGAAGCTTTGATGCAGGCTGTGCCTGCTCAGAGCTTCGGTGCATTTCTTTCATGCTTATACAAGATGAAGGCAGGGGAGTTCCTGTGGCAAAACGAATTGGCACATTGTTTCACGAGACTTTCGCTCTGAGCCGTCCTGGGGTTGCGGCGGCACTTAGGCAGGCAAGCGAAACAGTTGGCAACAAAGAGCTTGTTGAGCGGCTTCAAGAGGAAGAAAACCTGGGACGCAACTGGGCCAAAGCGGTTCCATCCTATGCGCGAGGCTGCGGCTTCTTAGACTTTGGTTCCACCCACCTTACCCCCCTCGGTGAGCATGTTCTCGCCCACGACCCTGACCTCCACCTGCCCGAAACGCTGTGGCTGATGCACTACCACCTCAGCGCACCGCACGGCCCTGGCCCCCGCTTCTGGCATGACCTGGTGCAGCGGCTCCCCGAACTGGGAGACGGGTTTGATAGGGAGGACGTGGCGGTGCAGATTGCCGAGACGACGCGGACCGACGGCGCGGCACTCAAGGAACGCGGCGTAGCAAGCACGGCAACGGTGTTTCTGGGCAGCTACGCCAAATCGGATGCGCTGGGACCGCTAGGGATTGTGCAAGAAAAGGAGAACGGGTACGCCTTCGACTATCCCGAAGCACCGAGTGCTGGAGTAGTGGGGTATGCATTGTCACATTACTGGCAGGGACAGCTACTGGGGCAGCAGACCTGCTCGCTAGAGACGCTGAGCGAACCGGGCGGCTTTAGCAGTGCGCTGCTGCTGGGGTCATTTGACCTCAACCGCGCCCTGCGGCAACTCGCGCAGCGCGGAGTGCTGGAGCTATGGATGGCCGCGCCGCCCTACCAGGTGACCCGTCCGCCCGCCCCGCAGCAGTTGTTGGAGGGCATCTATGCAGCAGAATGAGTCAGGGCACGCCGCTTTCTGGGAGCCTGAGGAGCCGCTCCCTCCCAATCCAGGGACAGCGGAGGCCGAAACCCTAGTCAAGCTGTTGAGTAGCGGGGGGCAGTATGTCCGCACAGGAATTCTGCTGCTGCCCTCCGAGTGGCTGGGCCGTGAGGGCGAGGTGGCAGCGCGGCTGGGCATTTCGCATGTGAACTACGCAGGCTGGAAGGCGGCACAGTTGCCCGCTCCCCAGTCTTTTTTGCTCCTGTCGGCCGATCGGCTTCTGGGTGAGCTGGACGAGTTGTGTCTGGAGTCCCACCCGCACACCACCCTCCTCGTCTCGCTGCTTGATCTGCCACTCACTCGCCTGCACCCCGCCGAGCGCAGCAAGTTCTGGCAGTTCTTCTGCGGGGGCTTTAGCAAGCGGCCCCGCGCCCTGCTGCTGGCTCTCCCCGAGGCGGCCACTCTCGCCCTCCCTGCTGAGGCTGAAGGTTGGCAAACGGAGGGACGGTTGGCTGCCTGGTCACTCTGATTCGGTTACTTCAGCAGTAAGCGTCCCATATTCGTCTCCTCTACACCACAGAAGGAAAAGAAGCTTGATGAAAGGTTCCCTGAAAGTCAGTGACATCGCCCATCCCGACACCACCACCCAGTTCATCAGTGATGTGCAGCTCTCCACTTTCCACGATGCGCTGCAGCTCAATCGCGACTTGATGCAGCGGTTCATGTTCACCAAAGGCACGGGCGGGCGGGCCGACCGCAAGGGGACGGCGGAGCTGCTCAAGCTGCTGCACCAGCGCGTCACGCCTATAGGGCAGAAGGAAGACAACCGCTTCGTGTTCATGGCGACGTATGGACACGGCAAGAGTCACTTCGGTCTGAGCCTCGCCAACTTTTTTGGGGCCGAAGCAGGTTCGCCAGAGCTGGAATCTATTTTCGGCAAGCTGGACTACTCGCTTCCCGCCGATCAACTTCAGATGCTGCGCGACTACCGTGCAAGCAAGGCTCCCTTTCTGGTGCTGATTCTGCGCGGCGACAAACCGGGCAGCCTGCGCGACACTTTTTTTCAGGCCCTTGACCGGGCGCTGGGTCGCAGCGAGAAGGCGAAAAACCTCAAGCCGCCTTTCTGGTTTGACCGCGCCGACGAGATTCTGGAGCGACTGGAAAGCAAGGCGGCTGATACCAAGACCGTGAACAAATTCCTTGCAGCGCATGACCTTGATCTGCCCAGCTTGCGCCAATTGGTGCGCGAACGTCAGGCGCGGGCTTATCACCTTTCCGTGGAGGCTATTGCTGCCGTCCACGGTGTCCAGCCCAACCTCGGCGGCGAGACATCTTTGGCAGACGCCGTGAACTGGATTGTGACCGATCTATGCGGGCCGGGAAAACCTTTTGGCGGGCTGCTGGTTCTGTTTGACGAGTTCAGCCGCTTTATTCAGGACTACATCCAGAACAACCCCGTCGGTGCGCCCTTACAAGAACTCCTGAGTGGCATCGGCAGCGAGGCAGCACGCGGCAAGGCGCTGTTCGTCGGCCTCTCGCAACACGACCCGAACGTGATCGCTGAGCGCTATGGCGCGGGCGAAGAACTCGTCAAAGAACTTAACCGTCTGCCTCATCCCAACCGTCACGTGATGCAAACGATGCTGGAAGATGTGCTGGGTGGCGTACTCAAGACCGATGAGCGGGGATGGCAGACGTTGAATACTGACCCGCATATCGGTATGACCATCAGTGGCGCAGCAGATACAGCGCTCGCTCTGTTCGCTGAACGTTATGGCCCCAAGCAACTGAACTGGAACCTGACCACCATCATGGAGAAGGTCGCCAAGCAATGTTTCCCGCTGCATCCGCTTACCACCGCTTTTCTCGCCAGCGTAACTCTGCATTCCACAGGAACAGTGCGCTCGGTGCTGGGCTTTATTCAGGACAAGGAAGGCTACGTCATGCCGCGCTTCGACGAGCCAGCGGTCAGGGAAGATGGCCAGCCCAACTGGGTCTTGCCCATCCGACTGGTGGACTACTTTGGCGAGGCGCTCCACGAGGAGAAGTTCAAGAACTACAAGAATGTCTTTAAGCCCGACCTGATGGATGAGCAACAAGCAGTGCTGAAGGCCATGCTGCTGCTGGACGTGGCCGAACTGCCGACCAAGCGGGCTGGGGGATATGTCTCGGTGGTGGCTACCCTGGCCGGGCTAGGTGAAAAGGAAGCGCAGGAGACGCTGGAAAGCCTGGAGAAGCAGCACTATATCCGCCACGATAGCGTCAATAAAACATATTCATTTTTCGTCGGCTCCAACGATGTTATGACCCTCGACCGTCTCCTGAGCGAGGAGATTACCCACCGCGAGGAGAAGAAGACGATAGGCCAGCTTTTTGAGACGTTTACGGGCGGCACCAATCCCGTCAACCGCTTGGGCCTGACCAACAAGCACAAAGTCTCTATTTCTTGGGGCCACGAAGACGACTGGGCCGCGCAGGAGATCCTTGTCCCGGCGAGTGCCGTGAATGCCTCACTCCTGGCTGCCCTCCGCACCAAGTACGCGGTGGAGGTGGACAAGGCTCCAGAAGGACGCGGCGCGGTAGTGCTGGTTATCCCCAAGACTCAAAAAGAGGCGAATGAAGCTGCAGGGAAAATCAACGAGCTTCTATCGTCCTCCGATAAGGACAAGACCGCGCCATTGCTGTTCCTGATTCCGCAGGAGGCACAACCCGACCTGCACACGCAACTGCTCAAGCTGGCAGTGCTGGGGGACCCAATGTTCAAGGTTCGGGCGCAGTCCGAAGTAGGCCCGAGTGCCTTGACTGAGCTGGCTGGGAGTCTCTCTGGGCGGGCCAAAAAGACGCTGACTGCCTTACGGGCCAACAGCGCCATGCTTTTGCCCCCCATGATGACTGCAGGCTGGGCTGCCCGCGCCAAACCTAACTTTGCCAACCGGCTGGGCGAGGCGCTGAAGTTCGTGTATGAGCTGGCCTACCCGTACCACCCGGATGCATTTTTCACGCAATACGGCCTGTCTACGAATAATCTGTCCACCGCAACCATGATACTCGTAGCGGATTTAATGGAGAATTCTCTCGACAAAGAGAAAATTATTACTGGTGGGGCCAAGAAGGTGGCAGAAGACCTGCAAAAGATGCTCCAAAAAGAGTGGAAGGTCATTACGCTAAACAAGCAACTTGCCGTTCCTGAACTCACGAAGCTGAAACACGCCTGGCAAAGGCTTGATAACGTCTTCTCAGCAAAACTCAAGAGGCAAACGTCAGAAGAGGTGTTCCGAGAACTGCTAAGCCCACCTTATGGCTATGATCAGAATACCCTATCGCTTATTTTTTCTGCCTGGTATGGAGTAAACAGCGACAGCATTACCCTGTCTGGGGCTAACGTTAGCCGTGCGGCTCTCAGCGATAGGAAAGTCTACAAGAATCCGGGGAGCTTTCTCAAAATAATCTCGACTGCCTTTATTGAGAAAAGAGATATTCAGGAAGAACGGGCACACATTGATCTACTTCTTAGTAGGATGAGAAATCAGCAGAGCGAAGCAGCGGTCCTTGATGTTCTCAGATTATTTAGAGATTTCTTAGATAAAAATCCGAAATATGACTCTAATTATATTGAAAAGATAGAAAAGGCGATTGAAAAACTCGAAAATGGCTTGTCAAATATGGCAAAGCATGACGAATTCTTTAATAAATTTATCGCCGAGTTAAACAAAGCTTCTATCCACAATGTAGGTAGCTTGCATGAGCGTCTCAGAAATGGCGTGCCAGAGCTTACACTAGTAAAGTCCAAAAATGCGGGGCTTGAGGAGCTTAGCGAAAAGCTGATTAATAGGACTCAAGAACTCCTGGATGAATTTCTGAAGAGTGCTATAAAGCTGCATGACATATCGTCCTATGAAAAGAACCTAGACAGTATCACTTCTGTCGCCAAGACCTTGAATAAGTTGGGCCTAACTGAAATGAAGGCTCAAACTGATGTGGCAGTGAATGAACTCATTCAAGCCAAAGCAGGACTAGAAGCAGAAAAAGCAGAAAATGCCCATCTGCAGATAGTCAACAGCTATCCCACCTCTGGAACCCTTGACACTTTGCGCGCGACTCGTCAGAAACTGCGAACCTTCCCCCCGACGACTCTTCGAGTAAAGGAGTTGCTCGCTCAGAAACTTGAAGCTGTAGAGCATCTCATCTTACAATTGGAAAGTAACTTGACTGCCTGGGATGAAGTCATCAGCCGCGTCGTAGACGTCTCCAGTGCCGTTAAGCTCAACAATGAACTGCTCTCCCAGAGCGCCAAGTACGAGGGCACGCCCGAGGCCGAGCGCGTCACTGAACTGCAGGGCAAGGCCGCAGCGCTAAGTCGCTATTTCTCTATTCTCAGTCAGAACAGCCCACTATATGACCCCGCCGACGTGGAGCGGCGCTCGGTAGAATTGCAGGCATTGGCAGAGGAGTATGCCGGGCTACTCACGCCCGCCCAGCAGGAGGGTGTCGGCTCGGCCCTCAGCAAACTGTCTGAAAAGAAAGCCAACGAGGAAGCCAAAGCGGCCGAGTGGCTCTCACAGCAGCAGGCACGGTTTGCCACAGAGGACACCAAGGGCCTGGACAAAGTCCTCAACGCGCCGCCCCGCTTCCTGAGTGACGCTGGACAAGAAGCGCTCAGCGAACTGCGAAGCCTCCTGATTGACAAAGCCAGTAAGGGAGAACAAGAAGCTCAGCAACTCCGGCTGATTCGTTCGTTCGCTACCATGGGCAGCATATCTGCCCTAGAAGCCAACCTAAGCGAACTGGGAAAAATCACGTCAGTGACTACTGGTGTGCAAGACGTGGTGAAGGAGCAGCGCGAGAAAACGGAGGCCGAACTTGCCCGCTTGCGTGGCCTACCCGCTAAATGGACAGCGGTACTGAGCGAGGCGACGACGGTACAGGCCCTCAGTAGTCTCGCCAAGGACCTGACCCGTCAGGAAGCCTATCTGCGTGGCACAAGCGACGAGGAAACGGTAACGGAACTGACAACACGGGTGGAAACTGTGCAGGGCATCCTGCGGCGGGCAGACGACCTGCGGGGTAGCACTTCCATGCGCCTGCGCGACCTGACCGAGCGGCGAACCGAGCAAGAAAAGTTGAGCGGCGACCCAGCCCTTTCACCCGCGCAACAGCAACTGCTGACGAATGACGCCGCACACACCGCAAAACTCTTTGAGACGGAAATAAACAAACTTGATGCACGCCTCAGCACCTTCCAGGACAAGTTAGATGCCGTGCGGTCGCTGGCCGACCTGGACAAGGTCGAACTCGGCACTTTTCCCCGTGCGGGCTTGCCTGAAGACCGCCTGGGCCAGCTGAAAGCTTTGGAAGGGCAGCGTGACGCCTTACGTCCGCTTCTAAGCGAGCTCGCCACGCTGGACCAGCAGCTTTGGCGCGACATTGGGGAAGCACAGGACCTGCTGCGCAAGTACACTGCTCTCTTTGAGGCTTCCGCGTGGTCTGAACGGCAGCGTCAACTGGTAGGCGATAAGCGGGCTTTGCTGGTGGAAAATCTGATAGGCAAGCGCCAGCAGGCCTCGGCGTGGCTCAGCAAGCATGAGGCAGCGCTGCCCACCCTTAATGCCCGAGGCCTGAGCCAACTGGAAAAGGAACTGGCTCAGCCTCAACCCTTCCTTGACGCTACTGAAAAGGGCCGCTTCGACGCTCTGCGTACTGGTTTGCAAGCCCGCTTGGAAGAAGACCAGGCCCTGCAGATCGAAACCCTCTTCGAGAAGATCGAGTCGCCCCAACGCCGCGCTTCCCTGCTCACCCGCCTTCAGCAGATACTTGTGGCAGAGACAGCGTGAGCGGCCCCTACTTTCTGGATAAGGCTGGAGATGCCGCCCTTCCCGAAGGGGCAGTTGAGGTGGACACAGAGGCCGACTTTCTCCGCCTTGCTCTCACCGATTCCCCGCTACTCATCCGTGGCAGGGTGACGGCCTGGGCCGAAGCGTTTGCCGAGGGCCGCGACATCACGGTTTTGCTGGTTCAGTCCCCGGCCAGCGAGTTGCAGCAACTTCTGCCGGGAATAGGCAGTGAAACCGCTGAGCAACTACTTGTGCAGTGGCCCAGCCTCGCTCAACCGCACACCCGCCAGAGCCTCGCTACGCTGGGAACTGCTCTGGCAGACGAGCTGCAGCTCGGAACTGCTGAGCATGCCGCGCACTGGCTCCTGCAGCGGATCAACTCGGCACCGGAAAAACGTAGTCTGCTGGAGAGTCTGGGGCCAGCCCTGACCGAGAGTGTTTGGGAAGAGTGGCGTCCGGTATATCTCGCCCCCCCTGATAAGGCCGCTGACCTGCTGTTTTCGTGGATTGGCCTGGGAGGCATGTCTCGAGACTGGCCCGCTCCCTTTCCTGCCACCCTCACAGGCGAGGCCGAGCAGCGCGTAAAAGACTTCATCGCTCACGCTGTCGCCGCCCAAGGCCTGACCGCCTTTGAACGCTGGCAGGCTGATGGGGCAGCCGTGCAGGTGCTGCGCTTAGGCGCGGTGGCCACGGCACAATGGTTGAGAGAGCACCCTGAACAGCTCACCCCTGCCGCCCTGCAACGCTTGCGCGACTACCTGCCCACTAAGACTTCCCAGGACCTCGCGGCCCGTCTGCCTGTGCGCCTCCCCGCTCCGCCTCCCGCCGACCCTGCTGCGTGGAGCGAGTGGATGGCGCGAGAATATCTGCCTTACCGTACCTCGCAAAATCCCGACCTCTTGGCTCTCTCGCCTATTCTTCGTAGCTTCGCCGAGCAGTTCCTGCTGTCCTACTCTGCGGCGCTCAACATCGGCATCCACGCTGAGCATCTGGTGTGGCAGCGCACCGCCGCTCTGCGCCACAGTCAGACACTGACGCTGGTGGTCATTGCCGATGGCCTGAGCCTCTACGACCTCACCACGCTGCAAGGCCACTTGGCCCAGCAGGACACTGACCAACGCCTGAGCGACTGCGGCGTGCAGGTGGCGTTCCCCGCCCTGCCGACCATCACACATCAGGCCAAACCTGCGCTGGTGGGGGGAGTTGCCCCTATTCTGAGCAGTGATGCCCAGCCACTCGGCCCGAGTCACACACAGGAGACCAAGGTGGAGGCGGCACTGCGCGAAGGCAAGCAGGGCGACATCGTCTTCTGGAATTACGTCAGAACCGATAAGCTCTATCACGATGCTGGCACCCTCAGTCAGGCCCGTACCGAGGCCAATGCCACCTTGCTGGGGCTGGCCGAGCGAATTCTAGGCCTGATGCTCAACGCCATTCCTAAGAACATGCCTGCCCAACTGGTCATCACTAGCGACCACGGTCGCCTGCTACTCCCCGCGAGGCGTACTACTCCTCCGCCCGCAGGTTTCAAGCCTGAAGGCCGCGCCGCTTCTGGGGAGTGGCAGGATATTCCCGCTTCTGGCTTTGAACTGCGGGAGGAGTATGCCTTGCTGGGGCGCACCCGTTTCGGTCTGAACGAGGACGCAGCCGTAATGTGGGGAAACGAGATGTTCATGATGTCAAATGGCGCGACGGGCGGCGAGATTTGCCCGCATGGTGGCATTACCCCTGAAGAAGTGCTAATTCCGTGGGCTGTTTACGCCCGTGACCTCTCCTTCCGTCTGCCGACCTTCGAGGTAACGGGGCAGGGAATGGCAGAGGAAGTAGGGAAGCTGCGAATCCGGGCCATCAACGCCAACGCCTTGCCACTGACCGTTTCCGCAGCGGCGGGGATGCTGGCGGAGCGCCTGCCGCTCTCCCTCCCCTGGACACTCCCGGCCAACGACGTCACCGAACTGGAAGTCCCGCTGAGCAGTTGGCCCAAAAAATCCGAACTCGCCGCCCTGCAACTGCGCTTGAGTGTTCGCGCGGGTGAGGCCGCGGCGCAAAACGTAAGTGCACAAGTCCATCTGGAGAGCGAAGAGCTGTACTCTTCCACCGATGACATTCTGGACGGTTTGCTGTGACTTTCTCTGAAACGGATTTTTTCCCAGTGGACGCGCCTCAAGCAGGTCTGTTGGGCGCGGATGAACTCAGGGCGCTGAACGAAAAAGTAGCCGCCGTCTTCAAGTCTCTCGCCATCGATAAGCGCCGTCTGCCTGCCAGTCAGCTTGGCGGGCGCGGCATTCCGGCGTACGTGGCCGAGTGGGTGCTGGAAAAAGTGGTGCCCGGCCAGGGTGAACTGACTGCCGCCGAGGCGACCAAAGTGCTCGAATGGGCGGCAAAAGTCATTCCAGGGCCGAGTGAGCAGAACATCATTAAGCACAGGCTTGCGCAGGGACAAACGGTCAAGGTGCTGACCCCGCTTCAGGCCGAAGTGCAGATTAAGAAGGGCAAGGAACCAGAACGGGTCGCGCAACTTAGTCTGCTTGGCATCTCGGACGCCTACATTTCCGACGCCCTGCTCGATGAGTATCCCGACCTATTGCGCCAGGGGATGTGGGGCGTGGTGCAACTCGGTGCCCTACCGGACGGTGTCGCGGTGCTGTCCTTTCAGCCGATGCAGGCAAGCATCAACCTGAACCTCTACAAGGAAGCCCGCAAGAAATTCACCCTGCATGAGTGGCGTGCGGTGTTGCTGACCACACTGGGCT
The DNA here is from genome assembly GCF_014201875.1 of Deinococcus humi. NCBI lineage: Bacteria > Thermotogati > Deinococcota > Deinococci > Deinococcales > Deinococcaceae > Deinococcus > Deinococcus humi. The sequence continues at coordinate 20,437 of NZ_JACHFL010000021.1, forward strand.
TTGACCCCTCGGCCTTCAGCGAAACCCAGCAGACTTGGCTGCTGTGCCGCCTGCTGCCACTCGTTCAGAAGAACATGCACATGATGGAACTTGCCCCCAAGGGCACGGGCAAGAGTTTTATGTACGAGAATATCAGCCCCAAAGTCCGCCTGATCAGCGGGGGCAACATCTCGCCCGCTGTGCTTTTCGTCAACAACGCCAGCGGTAACTGGGGGCTGCTCGCCCGCTTTAAGGTCGTCGTGCTCGACGAGGTGCAGACCTCAAAGTTCGAGAAGCCGGAGGAAATTGTGGGCGGCCTGAAGGGCTACCTCGCCAACGGCAAACTCACACGCGGCGGCCTTCACGAGACGGCGAGCGACTGCGGCTTCGTGATGCTGGCGAACATCACGCTCGACGACGAGCAGCGCCCGTTGAAAAACTCGCTGGTGGAGGAGTTGCCGAAGTTCCTGCGCGAAACGGCCTTCCTCGACCGCATCAAGGCGTTGGTTCCGGGCTGGGAGTTGCCCAAGCTGAGTTCCCGTCTGCTCGTCAGCCTCGACTCGCCACTGACGGTGGGCCTCAAATCCGACTTTTTCGGTGACGCCCTCGTCGCACTGCGCGAAGACCTGACCGCCGAGAGTTATGCGTCCCGCGCCGTCAAACTCGGGGGCAAGATGCCCTACCGCCGCAACGAGGAAGCGGTGCGCAGCATGGCGGCGGGGCTGATGAAAATTCAATTTCCGCACGGCGAGGTTTCTTCTGAGGACTTCTACGCCTACTGTTTCAAGCCTGCTATTCGCCTGCGGCAGGGCATCTGGGATGAGTTGTACGGCCTCGACAGCGAGTACCGGCAGTACGAAGCCCTCATCAAGCAGGCCTAACAATGACTCGGCGCGAATTCATCTACCTTGACTACAACGCCACGACGCCCTGCGACCCCCGGGTGTTGGAGGTCATGCTGCCCCACTTCACCGAACATTTCGCTAACCCATCAAGTTCCACTCACCCGGCGGGAAGGAGGGCAGCGGACGCTCTCGAAGAGGCGCGGGAGCAGGTGGCAGGGCTGTTCGGAGCCAGTGCGCGGGACGTAATTTTCACCTCGGGGGCAACCGAGAGTAACAATCTCGCCCTCTACGGCGTGGCCCGCGCGGCGCTGCGGGAAGGCGACCGCCGCCAACGCATCGTGACCTTACCCACAGAGCATAAGGCGGTGCTGGAGCCTGTCGCCGACCTCGCTGTGCTGGGCTTCGACGTGCAGTACGCGCCTGTGCACCGGGACGGGCAGGTGGATCTGGCGGCGCTGGTGGAGCTGGTGGACACTAACACACTGCTAGTCTCCATTCAGGCCGCCAACAGTGAGGTCGGGACGCTGCAACCGCTAGCGGAGATCGGGGCGCTCACCCGCGCGGTGGGGGCTTACTTCCACACCGATGCCACCCAGGCGGTGGGTCGCGTAGCGCTCGACTGGCGTAGCCTGCCCGCCGACCTGCTGTCCCTGAGCAGTCACAAAATCTATGGTCCTAAGGGGGCAGGTGCTCTGCTCGCCCGCCGTGCGCTCAGGCAGGGCAAGCTTGACCCGCTGACTCGAGGGGGCGGGCAGGAAGGCAAGCTGCGGGCAGGAACGCAGAATGTCCCTGCCCTGGTGGGCTTTGGCCTCGCCTGCGAACTGATGGCGGGGGAGGGGCTAGCCGAAGCCGAGCGCCAGCGTGGCTTGCGGGACGAGTTCGAAAGGCGCTTAAGCGAGGCGCTGCCCCAGGTTTCTTTCAATGGGCGCGGAGCAGAGCGCCTGCCCAATACCAGCAGTGTCACTGTGCCGGGCGTGGAGGCCGACGCACTTCTGATGCACTTGCCGAACCTCGGCCTCAGTCTCGGTTCGGCCTGTAACTCGGGGGCTCTGGAACCATCGTATGTGTTGACGGAGCTTGGATTGTCGGGAGAGATCGCCTCCTCAACCTTCCGCATGAGCCTAGGCAAAAACACGAGTCGGGAAGACGTACAGAGAGCCGTAACGGACATCGCCCAAGGGTTCGAAACGCTTCACCTTGCTGAGGCTGGGTCACCTCTGTAATTGGTGAAAGTGAAGCAATGGTACGGGTCTTTGTGGAGGCCAGAGAACTAAGCTCCCACTCGTCTTGGCGCCTCAAAACCATCTGGGCGAGCGTGAAGTCATGAACGTCAGGCCGTAGAGCCTCCTGGCGCTGATGCTGCTGACGGTCTGTGTGCCCAAGGAGAAATCGATAAGTGATACACACGTCATGAATGACATCCGAGGCGTTCTCAGGCAGTTTGAGTAATGTCGACGAAAAACGAGTGCGAAAGAATGTACGCCGAAGGGGGAGGGGCAGGCGGGTGTTACCTGTCGAAGGCTGCTAACGCGCAGACGACCTAGGATCTGTTAGACGGGCACAACTAAGCGGGTCTGTGGTGATTTAGGGGTGATCCGGGAATTTGATGGCAGTGTGCCGCCTCACCGGGGGCACACTGCTGTGGTGCGGCTGAACGACATCCACGGGCCGACGTCCTGGCCCCCAGACTTTGCCCACGCCAGTTTCTGTAGGCTGGATTTCACCCGGGACGGCGTGCGGCACGTCCTAGACTTCAAAATTGATTGAACCTGAATCACTCGATTTCACTGTCCATACCCTCGCCACGCCCTCAATTGCCCCGCAAAAATTCGCCAAACTCTTTTAGCCTGGTCATGTTCACGTCCCCTGAAATTCGTACCCGTTCATGAGTTGCAGGGCGTTGCAGTTCCGTCCATCACTCAGATGGTAAACCAGTCCTTCTGTACTGCGCCGCTTGACCAGTTCCGTCCGCTCGATGGTGACCACCTCGCCGTCCGCCTTGCGGATCCAGTCGGCCCCCGCATCGAATTTGCCGACGTCCCCGCTCCGGTCCGTCTCCTCGAAGTGCGGCGCCGCCGCGTGACAGCCAGCGTTGGCCACCACAGCATTCGTAAGTGCCCCACGCTGACCAGTCTGCCCAACGGGCGCCCCGATCAGCACATCCAGTGCCCGGATCGCACAGGTATAGAAGTTGAGTTTCTCCGCTTGCGCCTCGGCCTGAGCCACCCGACGGGCCCCGATCAGTTCCTCCTCGGTCAGGCGTAGCCAGTCGCGGCGGGGCAGCGCTCCTGCCGGCGTCAGGGTGTCGAGAATGCCATCGTCGATTGCCTTGTTGCCCCCGATCAGGCTTTTGACCAAGCGGTACGTGATGTCTGCGGGCAGCGCCAGCGGGCGCTCCAACAACTTCTCCCGGTCCACCGGATGCAGGGCATTGCCGCGTCCCACCGGCTGGGTCACGAGACCTGCCGCGCCGCCCGGAACCTCTTTCCCAGATTTGACTTGTTGCGTCTCCTGGAGGCCTTCGACATCGGCGCCAAACAGAAATTCCAATTCAGAGTCCGTGATGGCCGTGCCAGCGGCCCCGCCGTCAGGCGGCAACACGGCCACGCTTGCCCTGGGTTGGCTCATGGTCTCTGGCTCTTTTAAAAGCGAAGCTTTAGAAGTGGTGTGAGCTGCCAAGCTCTGCTCGTCCACTGGCGTGGCAGGCGAAATTTTCTCGCGCGCGTTTTTAGTTACGTGACTTACACCTGTAGGGGATTCCTGTAAAAGATCCCTGTTAAGGATTCCTGTGTTATTGCTACGGACATTTGTCCGAATGGACTCGGAACTTTGTCCGCCTCCATTCGGAACTTTGTCCGACTGCATTCGGACATTTTTCCGAATGCTCTCTACCTCATCTTCCAAGTGCTTCCCAACACTATTTTCCTCAGCGTCTGCCTCGCTCGGATCGAGGTCTGGAACTGGGCGAGAGGCCTCCCACTGGTTGACTGCCTCCTGCACTGTGGCCCTATTGAACAGCCACTGTGGGGTTCGGTCCCAGCCTCTTGTCGGGTTTGCCCTGGTGGTGACAAGGCCGCGCTCAACCAGACTGGCGAGTTTGGTGCGAATCGTCTTCTCGTTGTAGATGCCCAGCAGTTCTTCGGCCCACTGGGTGGCGCTCATGCGCACCCACAGGGCTTCATCGGCGTCGGGGGCCACCGCACCCTGACGGGCGCTCTTGTTGCGGCCGCGGGCCTCATTGCGGATCTTGAGTTTATAGGCGTACCAGCGCTCCTGGGCATTGAGCAGGTGCGCCTCGCAGGCGTCCCCATCACAAATCGCTAGGTAGGACTCCCGTAAGGCCAATGTGCGCTGGCCAGCGGGTTGAGCGATTACGAATCCATCGATGCTCATCTTGAAGCTCCGACGCCTTCCTGGCCCCTCAGGGCCTTCTGGTCTGTTGACCGGACATGCTCAGGCGCGTATCCTGTGCATAGGGCGATGCCTGCGAACTCCCCAGTTCGCAAAACAAATTTAGTTTTCTGTCACGGACACCCTCTGCGAAAAACGGCCTGCCAGCCGCGCGGGGGGTGTTCCCTTTGGTCATGTTTTCGGTGACCTCCGGGACGTGCTCAGCATACCGTGAATTTGCTCATGTCGTGCCAACTGTGTTTTGCGAGTTGCACTAATTGATCCACTCCTCGAAATGCTCGATCAGATTCATTTCCATAACAGGTATTAGGCAAAAGTCGCAGCCTAGGAGAAAGCAATCCTGCAGCCTTAAACGGAGGTCAAGGATGCCTGCCTCACCGCGACGGCTGGCCACGTCTGGAACATTCGTCCGAAAATGCCGGTGAAGATTTGTAGTGCGGGCCTGTAGCTCAGGAATTCCTGAACACGTCTCCGTCTCTTAATTCTCTACTGACTTCGCTCCTATCGCCGGGTGGACTGATAGTCCTGCAACGTGACGTTGTTGCACTGGGCCGTTGAGATCACACCTCCTGCGGACGTTATTTTCTGTAATTAGAACATCAATTTCCTAAAGTGTCAGGTGCTGAAGCAATGAACAAGTAAATTTTGTGTCGTGCTCCTCTGTATCGGACAAATCCACATTGATGCTGTGCTAGACGGCAAGCCCCTAAACGTATGACTGGTTGCGAACGAACACGACAAATGGCGATGTCTTGGGTGTGTGACCAAGCCAAGACCCGCCGACCTCCAGCGTACCGAACTCACCCGCCACTTCAAAGCCTGCGCGCCCTTTCTACGCCACGACACGCTGCAGTGTGTCGTGGACATCGTCTTCGTCATGGTGACTGCTAGAGACTATCCGGAAATTGGTCACGGTGGTGTTGGGATACGGCTGACACGATAAAAAGGTGCGATTGACAGACGAGCAATGGTCGATCCTGGCCCCCCTGCTTTCTCTCCCCGAAAAGAAGACCCGACGTGGACGACTACGTCGGGCTGACAAAGAGTTGCTGGAAGGCATCCTGTGGGTCCTGCGGACAGGGGCGCAGTGGACGCGCCTTCCCCGATCGGACTCTCCCTCCAAGTCCACCTGCTTCAAGCGTTTTCAGGAGTGGAATGAGCGCGGGGTGTTTCCGAACATTCTTGGACAGCTGTACGAGCTGTTGGAAGAGCAGGAACTGCTGGACCTGCGAGAAGCGTTATTGACGGCACTTTCAGTGCCGCCAAAAAGGGGGCGCCGATGTCGGGCCCACCAAGAAGGGCAAGGGCACCAAAATCATGCTGATGGTGGATGCGAGCGGTCTGCCGCTCGCGGTCCACACGGAGAGTGCCAGTCCAGGTGAAGTGACCTTGGTTCACGCCACCCTGGAGGCGTCCTTCGGTATGGACTTCCCAAAACGCTTGATCGGGGACAAGGCTTACGACAGTGACCCCTTGGACGCCGAGCTGGCTGCACTGGGCGTCGAGATGATTGCTCCCAAGCGCAAGAACAGGAAGCGGAAAACGCAAGACGGACGCCCCTTGCGCCGTTACAAGCGGCGCTGGAAGGTCGAGCGGACCATTGCCTGGTTGCAGTCTTTCCGGCGGGTCCGTACCCGCGACGAACGCAAAGCTCAGAACTTCCTCGGCTTTGTCCAGCTCGCCTGCATCCTCATCCTGTTGCGTAGGATTTCCGGATGATCTCTAGGCACCGCAGATCTATTTACTCACCCCTATTCGGAGATACTTGGCAAAGCCAGTCTTGTCCATGACGTCATCCGTACTGGACAACCATGCCAAATTAGCTCTTTTTTCAACATTGACAAAGTTGTTAATTTGTGATAAATATGAGATAAACATTGTTAAGTCGGCTATTCCAACTCGCTTAAAAGGCGAGCAGCGTATCTAAACCAATAGCTTGGTGAAGTGTATATCGCTTTTGGGAAGGAGTGGATATAGATGACAAACATGATTTACAGTAAGCCAGGTACTATAACCAATGGTAAACTGTTATATATAACAGTTTTATTCTCTACTCTTTGGGTTCAGAGTATTGCGCAAGTACAGGCGCCGTCATCCTACCTTGATACCACCTTTGGTAAAGGAGGACTCACGGTCACAGCACTAAGTAAGTCAGATAATAGATCAAAAGGTGCACTTGCGATCTCAGGCGATGAATCAGGAGATGACCGTGGCAACGCAACATATATTGACCCTGAAGGTTTAATATATGTTGCTGGACAAACCGACAATGGCTCAGATTTCGATTTTTTTGTAGCAAGATATCTTCCCTCGGGCGTCCTTGATACTTCATTCGGTTCATCTGGAATAAGCGTAACTAGTGTTGGCCCCGGTGACGACATTGCTATGGACATAGCTCTACAACAAGATGGAAAAATAGTTGTTATTGGATATGCAAGTACAGTACGAGGCTATGGCAGTAGGAATGGCACTGCGGATAATGTGGCGCTTGTTCGTTATAATAAGGATGGTACTATTGACAAAAGCTTTGGGAAAAATGGAGTTATTACTACTAATGTTGGCCCGAAGGAAGACTATGGAATTGATGTAGCCATTCAGAAAGACGGTAAAATTATAGTAGTAGGCGGGAGTAATAATGGCAATGACAGGGATATTCTTGTTACTAGATATGACTCTAAGGGATTAATTGATAAATCATTTGGCAAGCAAGGTATCGTTTTAACTGCAGTTAGTAGTGGATTTGATGAAGCTAGTGCCGTCGATGTATTAAGCAACAATGCTATAATTGTAGCGGGTAAGAGTTTTAATGGTACTGACACCGACTTTACGGTGCTAAAATACAATAATGATGGCACTTTGAATAAGATGTTTGGAAAGGATGGAATTGCAAGATTCAATATTTCTAACGATACTGCTGATCAGTTGGTATTACTGAAAGATGGTAAGATTGTTATTGCGGGATTTGCAGAAAGTAGTATGGGGAGCAAGATCTCTGTTTTGCGATTACTCGAAGATGGACGGCTAGACAGATCATTTGGCTTTCAGGGAATAGCGGCTCCTTTGATTAATAATTTGAAATCTTATGCATACACAGTTGGGCTTCAAAGCAATGGTAAGGTAGTCGTTGCTGGTGAGATCGAAGACGGAGAGAGTCGTAATCAGATGATTGTTAGATTGAATAGTAATGGTCGGCTTGATACCAGCTTTGGATCGTCGGGCTTGATTACCTCCAGCGACTTTGTGACTTGCTCTGCCAAAGTTACGGCTGATAATAAGATAGTCACTGTGGGTTTTGGACGTGTAGGTACTAATAATGACATAAAGATTGCCCGTTATAAAGACAGCCTGTAGCAGGATTTTGTCACTTTGAGATATGACGGGCACTAAACATATCGCGTCTCAGCCATGTATCTGCTGAGATTACTCGTTTATAATGGCAACTTCTTACACTTCACAGATGCTGATCATCCTGGGAACGTGTTCCCTGAGTGTGCTAGACTCCTTCAATCATTTTAAGATCCGATTATGGGGAGTAGATCAACAGAATGTTGTTCTCTTTTTCAAATAGCCCTCTTATTAAATCTAAATAGTAATAAAGACGATATGCATCCGCATTGCCTCAATTATTATGAATCGGGTACACTGTTGCCCCCTATCCTAAGTCTTAAACGGCATCTGCCGCAAACTCAACCCCTGGTTGTATACGGCTCTTGGTATTCTCGATTGACAAAGGAGTTTTTCTCAAGCTATACGGCGAACGTATCAGTATGTGAGAGGGTAGTTGCGAGACGAACCGCGACATTTCTACCGACGCGTCAGATACTGAAGACTCCGTTCCCGCCCGCTTGATGTTCCTGTTTGAGCATCGTATCGCGCGTAGGAGTTATCGTGACACTTTCACCGACAGCTTCAAACAACATTCGCGTTCGCCTCGGTGACGACGGCGGGTGGCATGATCGACGCGACCACAACGAACTTCTCGCTTGGGAAAGCCACGTCGCTCAAGCGTCCGAGCCACCGCACATCGTGGTATACGCCCACGGCGGACTCGTCAGCGAAGCCGTCGGAAACAGCATTATCGACACCATTGAGCAGCGCTTGTTTGCAAACGCTCCTAACATCTGCCATGTCAGCTTCCTGAATCGCACGGGTCTTTTCGAAACGCTCGATCAGCTCTCGAACTCCCGCGCGTTCACGTGGCTCGCCCGCGCCGTAACGAGCGTGTTGAGTGCCTTGCAGGACGCGAGCGCCCTGCCTGAACACGATGGCTCACCCGAAGTGCGTGAGGATGCGAGCCAGGTCGCAGTTAAGCGCGCACGTGAGCTGCATGGCCGCCTTCAGAGTCGCTCGCTTACCGACAGCATCGTGGATGAGGTCGCAAATAAACTATTGCAACTGCCTGAGCCACAGGTCGCAGCTGCCCTCCTCGAGGTAGCAAGAGCCGTGCAAAGGCGCGCAGCGGCGCGAGTAGTCGTCAAAGGGCGAGTGCGACGCGACAGTGCGAGCCCAGTGCCTGCGAGTCGCAACGAGTTCGATGCATACCTCGTCGAAGAAGTCGTTCGGCGCTTCCAACTACCGCCGGTCTCCGCATGGCGAGAAATGAAGCGACGTGTCCACGCCGCATTCGCACCGCCACATCCCGGTGCGGCGATCGTGGCCTCCGTACAGCGCGTACGTCACATCCAGCCTGACGCACGCGTCTCCTTGATTGGCCACAGCCTCGGTGGGATCTGGGTCGAAGCGTACCTCGCGTGCGCCGGGGAAACCGGTAACGACTTGCACGTCGACACGGTCGCGTTGCTCGCTCCTGCAAACTCGCTAGCGTCTTTCCGTCGTGTGCACCGTTGGCAAGGTACGGTATGGACCCAGGCGCTTCTGATGGGCCTCACTGACGCTGAGGAACGCGAAGAAATTGACGAACTCTCTCCTCTGCTTGGGACGTTGTACCCGCGCACCCTGCTCTACCTCATCTCCAATGCCCTCGAAGACCAGCCCGCGTTTCCAATACTCGGCATGCAGAAGTTTTGGGAAGCTCCGGTGCCACATGATGTACACGACCTGTTTCAACAGGTGTCCTGGGTGCCCGGCATCGTCGACGGACAAGTCATCGAGCAGTACTCGCACGGCGGCTTCTCCACGAATCCGCAAGTACTCGCCTGGCTTGCCAGTAGACTCGTGGACTCGTAAAACCCCTTCACCCCCTCATTCAAGGAGGTCAGAAATGCGCAAAGAATGGCTCAAGGGGACGTGGCTCGGTGTCCTTGCGGCGGTGAGCGTCGCGTTCGCAGCCCCAACGGTGACCGATCCGAAAACGGCGGAAGTCTACCAGGGCGGACTGGTCACAGTGACCATCAACAACGATCAAGCGGTGCCACTGACTGCAACGATCAGGTTGGTCGGCGAGAACCTCGACCTTTCCCTCGTGTCCAGCAAGGAAGTTCCCAAGCAATCCGTGCGGGTCGTTCCTGTGAAGTTGACGGTTCCGGAGGCGAATTACGTGAACGGCGCGACGACCCTACGTGCCCAACTCGTCACGCGCCTCTCGTACACTCCAACGGGTGGAGAGGAAGTCGTGCTGCTCAGCACCATGCCCACGACCGTACATGCGCAGGCGGCCGTGTTGAGCAGCTCACCTTCGCTGTACTGGGTTCCACCTCTCGCGGCCCTACTGCTTGTCATTCTCGTCGCGACGACGACACCCGCGAGAGCAGGCGGTATGCAAGCGGCTGAGGTGAGAAGTGGGGATTCCTGGCTGACGAGCTTCACGTTCATCAGCACGCTCCTTTCAGCCATTGTCGGACAGTTGGCGCTCGACCCGGCGAATAAAGTTCAGCTGCTCATTGTCGGAGCGCTTGTCGTGGCATTGCTGGCGTTCGCGCCACTCGTGTACGGCGCGTTCGTGCGTAATGGGTCCGCGCCTCGCTTCGCCTTTTTGCTCGCTTCGGGCATCACCATCGCCGCCGCGACGCTCGCTTTGACGGTGGCGTTCCTCCTGGCTTCACGGCTTTCGGGAATCGTACGGTCACTTGGCGTGGACGCATCGGCGGCGAACGACGGCGAAACCGCTTTGAAAGTTGCGCTGGGAGTCATCGCTGTCGGCATGGCGGTCTTTGCGGTCCAATCGATGCGCTCAGCCTTGACCACCACGAGCGCAGCAGAAGACGCGCCTGCACGAGATGGCGTGAGGTGGCGCACAGCTCCCGCACTGTTGTGACGACATTCGAATGGGGAACGCGCGGTTAAACGCGTTCCCCGTTCGCTTGAAGTTCAGCCGGTCTTCCAGCGAACCTTGCCGCCTCGAACGCCGACGCGTTCACGCAGCTTTCGTACCTCACCGTCGCTGCTCACGTCACTTTCGACCGTAACGACCTGGGTCACCGTGCCATCGCCACTCGAGTCACTCGGGCGAGGCGACGGCGCGCCGAGGTACTTCGTACGCAACGTCGCCATGCTCGGCAACGCCACGTCCGCCTGGCGTGGTGTGTCGCTCGTCGGGCGTTCTGAAACGACGCGCCACCCAGGCATTGACCGGGAGACTACTGCTTCCGCTTCGCGCTTGTTGTCAGACATTGACGCACCTCCTAGCCGTAGTATGCACTACCACCCGAGTCCTAAACAGGTGAACTGACTCCAAATCTTGCGCTCCACGGCGCGGTCGAACACGTCGTCGCCGTCCACGTACGGAATCCCCGCAAGGTAATCGCCCCGTGCGTGGAACAACGCCTCTGCAGGCGCGAGTCGCTCATCAAGGTGGCGCCGCATGAATGCCAGGTGCATTGGCCCGCCGTACGCGAGCTGCCGTTCACCTGGCGAATAGTGCGTGCCCGTGCAGCCTACGAAGGCACGCGCACCCGCCCGTAAGAACCGTAGGGCGATCGAACGATCGGCCGGCAGGTCCGCGACGCCACCTTGCGTTTCAAGTGCACGCCGCTGCGCGATCAACGCGCCGTAACAACATCCGGTGAACACCACCCCCCCGAACGTGTCGGGCACGAGGGCTGCGTTAAACGCCTCGAGCACCTCGCCGCCCGCTTCACCCCAGAAGCGCGTCGTGTCTCGATCGCTGCCGTGCAGCATGAAGTACGCGAGGCTCGCGTTCACGTTCGCACTTCGAATGTGTCTCGCCTCTGTCGGTCGGCTTGCAAGCAGAGGGAGCTGCCCGGGAATGCTCTGCCAGATGGCGTTTGCGAATGGACGCGCGGCATTACGCACACCGAATTTTTCCGCGCCACCGACGGGAGCCCCTAGAAGAGCGCCGAGCAGCGTCGCGGCGTCGCCACCGTCCGGGACACGTGAGACAGGAACGCTCGGCAGCCCATCTCCGTCGAGGTCGCCGTACGGATCGTCGGACCACACGATGAACTGGTCTTCGTCGTCGCGCGGGTCGAGGCGTCGATCGGCGCGCAAGCGGTCGCTGAGAACGTCCACGCGCTTGGCAGGCAGCACTTCGTATCCGCCGAGGAGGACGACCCCCTTCACGTCATGGTGCGCGCGTAACGCTGTGATGGCCTCGTCAAAACTCCCAACACGCAGCAAGGTATGCCCAGCCGATTCGACGAGCCGCATTGCCCGAGTCGTCGCCTCCACTCCCACACGCCGCTCGAGTTTGCTGGGGTTCGTCACGAACATGAGGTGCGGAAGCGCGCGACCTTGCGCCAACTCTTCTCGGTGAGGCGCGCTCGGCGGATCCGCTGCGATCGACGTTCGTCCGGCGGCGGGTTCGCTGCTTTCACCGAAGTGCACGTGGATGTGTACCGTCGAGACGCCACTCGGTACATCAACGTGGACGTGCACCTCCTGCGGGGAGGTCGAATTGAACTGCGGTTCGTCGCTCGAATTTGGAGTGAAGTCGTCGACGCGTCCGCGCTCTACAGTTACAGAGTCACCGTCGAATCGGACGCGGCCGTTGCGGTCGGTACGTGCGAATTTGAACGCCGCGTCCGCCTGCCGCAGTTGCGCGAGGACCTTCGCGTTGGGGTGTTTAGGGTCATCGCTCCCCCCAGTATGGACAACCACAGCGGGTGCGAGGGCCTCGAGTGTAGCAATGTCGAAACCGTTCTCAGCCGTGTGGTGGGCAGTCTTCACGAACTTGTACGGTGCGTCGGCCAGCACCCGCTCCAGCAGGTCACCTATCTCTTCGTCGATGGAGGGTACTTCCGATCGCGCGAACTGCAAGTCACCCGTCAGCAGCACGCGCCGGCCGGGCGGACCGAGCCGCACGACGATACTTTGGTTGTTGATCACGGCACCCCTCGCTACACGGTCGGCCAATGGCTCACCGTCGCTCAAGCGCTCCTCAACCAGCGCACGGTACGACGCGAGTTCTTCGGTCCCAGCGTCAGAAAGGCGGGCAAGCACGGCTGCGTCGCCTCCCTGCTCGCGTTGCAGCAACTCCGCGCACGTGAGGAGTTGCTCGATGCTAGGGCCGAGTATTTTCAACTCCACCTCTGCGAAGGCCTCTTCCACAACCGAGTGGTCATCTCGACCGTACCGCACGACGCGCGTGCCCCGTGTGGCAAGGCGCTGCAACATGCGCGTGTACCGCTGCTCAAGCGTCACCGCGTCCTGCAGGAACGCTCGCAGGGCCTCATCGGATGAGTCTACGCGCGACTCTTCCCGCAGAGCAGCGAGCACGCGTAGCGCCGATGAGGACAGATCATCGACTGCATCGGGTTCCGCGCCATCGAACGTCCGCCCGAATCCCAAGTACTCGTCGGCAACAAGCGCCACATCGGCGGTGAGGTCACCCGCTTCAACCATGCGCGGGAGACACCCGATGTGGTCCGCATGGCAGTGCGTCACGATGAGCAAGTTCACGTGTACGGGGCTATCACCACCGACCGCTTCCCGCAGTTGCTGTGGAATGGACGGCGTGTCCCCTTGACCTTGAAAGTCGCTCGCGTGTCCACCATCGACGAGGACGCAGGTGTCACCGAACCGGACGAGGACGCAGTCACCGTATTTTTCACGTCCCACGTCTAGAGCGTGAACTTCGAAAGTCGCTGGCGGTAGAAGTTCGCTCATGCTCTTCCTTTCCCGTCCCTATCGGAAAGTGTGAGACGGATACGCGACGCTGAATCCGTTAGACGTGGTGCTGCCCTAATTGTAATTGTCCTACCGGAACGGGCTACGGTCAAGTGGCCAGCTACTATCAGTCGCTTTTTCAATCGCGCGTCCTGTGAGAATGACTCAATATGGCGTAGACCCTCTCTAGACTGGACCGACCGGGAGAACCTCATGGGTGGAGGCGCGCTCCCTCAGCTGGATTTTGGGCATTTGATGATTACGTTCGGCGCCGTGGACAGCCGCGTGAATCCGAGCGTAGAGTTGTTAAAAGTCAAAACACGCATCGTGGGGCTTGACAATGCTTGCCCGTTTACGTCTTGCAAGTGTCTGTTGGTCGTCTCGTTGGCCGCGTCGACGAAGCTCGCTCGCGCAAGGAGTTCCCTAGCTGGCTGCCACGTCAATTGAGAAGATCGAGTCGTGTTCGCGTTGAGACGGTACGTGGTATACCTCGCCAATTGTGTTCCATTGCCTTCTGCCACGGTCGCCACCATGCCTTCGACCGGCACGTCGCATTGATTCTGAATGACGACAGTCTTGACTGCATCCCGAGCCGCTTGAACGGCTTTAAGAATGCTATTTACATCATCTGGACGCCCGTTGAATCCAACGTACATCATGTGGGCCACTAGTGCTCCACCCCCTACAGTACAGGTTTGCCGATCGCAGGCGTACGCGGCTACCTGCCAAAGAGGGCGTTCCAGCGCGGCAAGGACGCGTTCAACATTTGAGCCCCACCTTAACAGCGCAGCCTGAGATTGAGCATCTGTCTCATCCAACGCGTCAGTGATCAACCTGAGCTCCTGCTGCCACGTTGTCCGCAATGAGGCGGTCACTATTGGTGGAAGAGCGACCCTTGTAACGCTTCTTGCGTCCCACGCAGACATATCAACAATCACCACTTTAGGCGGCGCGGTGATGACAAACTGCGTATTGTTCTGGTTACGTATGATGAGGCGTACTTCATCGCAAACGTAACCGGCATTTGCTGGCGACGTCGGCTCGCACGGTGCGGCCAGAGAGCAACTTGCCAGTGCTAACGCTACCATTGCCGAAACGATGCGTAGAGTCATGCTCCAGCATACGCGCCTAGAAAGACATTACGTAAAGTTGAGCACGACCTCTATACCGGACAACTTGACTTCAAGCCGCGCCTGGTGCATGAAATGGAGTGCTCAGCAGCCTGATCAGTGTGGGTAGCTCGGGCAGTCCCCACCGCAGCGCATGGCCGAGCCGTACCGCATAAGGCTTATGGCCGTTCGGTCATGAGCCTTGTGAAGTTGCTAAGGTTCGGTGGAGGGAGAGTTAGGATGACCCACATTCGAGGTGATCACGCTCAAGGCTAGAGAAATCTACACATCTCAATTCAAGCAGGAAGCCGTCCCGCTCGTCAAAACGACTAGTAAGAGCTGTGCTGAGGTCACGTGTGACCTCGGGCTTCCCCCTCATTACGTCGTCGGCTGGCGATAGCAGCACAACAAGCAGGAGTGGGGCGGCCGCCCAATGTTCACTGGGCGCGGCAACGCCGCGCTCAGTGCTTAGGAAGCCCGCCTAAGAGCGCTCGCACGAGAGCTTGACGTCACCCGTCAGGAGCGCGACATCCTGAAAAAGACGCTGGCCTTCTTCGCCAAACAGCCCTGATCTTCCAGTTCATTACTGAACACCGGCACGAATTCACAGTCAACCGGATGTGCCAGTTCTTGGAAGTCAGTCTGAGCGGGTATTACGCCTGGGGGAAGGCTGGACAGTGCGCGGTGTCAGGAGGAGGCCAGGCTGACCAACAAAATCAAGTTCTACTTTGACCGGAGCCGGGAAACCTATAGCACCTTTCGGCTCAAGGCCGGCCTTGCTGAAGAGGACGGGTTGCAGGTCAGTCGCCGCCGAATTGGGCGTCTAATGGGTTCAGCGAACCTCAGGGTTCGCTGTAAGCGAAACTTTCGCACCACGACGCAATCGAAGCATTCGTATTCAGTGGCCGAGAACATCCTGAACCGTAACTTTCAGGCCTCCGCACCGAACCAGAAATGGGTCACGGACATCACGTACCTACCGTATACGGACGGCTGGCTTTACCTGGCGACCGTCATGGATCTGTACTCGCGCAAAATTGTGGGGTGGGCCATGCATGAACGCTTGGAAACCGTGTTGGTCACGGCGGCCCTACATATGGCCGTATATCGACGCCGACCAGGAGCGGTAAGGCGTGGAACGGCTCGGCCATGCGCTGCGATAGGGACTGCCCGAGCTACCCACACTGATCAGGCTGCTGAGTACTCCATTTCATGCGCCAGGCGCGGCTTGAAGTCAAGTTGTCCGGTACAGAGGCAACGAACCAACGGACCAGCTATAATTAGAGCTCTACATCACGTGTAGGCCCTTAGAGGGTGCCAAGATGACTATTTAAATAAGAGTACAAATTTTTGTTGGGAGCGAACATAAAAGCTGAAAAGCCTTTGTAGGACAGCAGAAGATCGACAGCATGATTTGACGTGATCGTGAGACCCCTCCGTCAGCAGAGCAGTACAACGTGTAAAACGTGCTCATAGTTGGACCTGAGGCGAAGAGTCCATCATTGGAAAAGACCGTACAGCTGTAGCTTTTACGCAAATAACAAACTGAAGCTCTAAAGTTGGAACTCGTTCTTGGCACCCTCTGGTGACCTGGCCCAATCTTCCACCCTTCTCGAGGCAGTATGTTGAAAAGACCCCACCCACGGCGGCTCTTCCTTGTACTACGACGTTTGCTGCTTATCTGCATGCTTCCACTTGCCACCACCCCAGTGCTTGCCGCGACAGTCGCTTTAGAGAAACCTGATGCCACTGTCGCCACCGCTTGGATGTCCCTCGCTTTGGAATTAGTGCAGAAAACCCCCGGTTTCTCCCCGCCCGTCGCGTCGCGCGTCTTCGGTTACTTGGGAGTTCTGATGTATGAGGCTGTGGTTCCCTCCCTGCCCGAGCGTAGCTCGCTGGTGGGGCAACTCCCCAGGCTGAACACCTTGCCACAGCCTAATTTAGGCCAGACCTACCATTGGTCTACGGTGGCGAACAGCGCGCTCGCCCACTTAATGGGGCGCTTCTTCACGTCCGCTGGACCAGAGCAATCAGCTAAAATTGCAGTTCTCGATGCCCACATGCAGACCGTCCACCGTCGTTTTGTGGATGAAGCGACGTTCGAGAGATCAGCGCAACACGGCAGAGTTTTAGCTGATGCAATTTACACATGGTCACTCGAAGATGGCGCAAAGAATACGAGCATTTACACGCCCTCAAGCGCTTCCGGGAGCTGGCAATCTACTGCCCCTGGGCACGCTGGACCACTTCTACCTGGATGGGGGCACAACCAGCTGTTCGTCCCGACGACCTCTGCCGATTGCCGCATACCTGGTCCCCCCCCCTACAACGAAGCGGAGGAGAGTGCATTCCACACTCAGGCGTTGGAGGTATACGCTGTGAGTCGTACTCTCACGCCTGAGCAACGTGAAATAGCACTCTTTTGGTCGGACGATCCGGGTCAGACAGCTACACCTGCAGGGCACTGGATTGCACTGCTCACGCAGATCTTGAAAGAGCAGCGAGTGCCACTCGGCATGGCAGTCGAAGCGTATGCCAAGCTCGGTATCGCGGTAACAGACGCCTTTATTGCCTGCTGGCGAGCTAAGTACGACTACGACCTGCTCCGTCCTGTCACTTACATACAGAGGGTTAAGGATGCAGACTGGTTACCCCTATTGAACACACCCCCTTTCCCGGAGTACCCCAGCGGGCATTCAGTGCAATCGGCGGCGGCGGCCGAGGTGCTTACTGACCTTTTCGGGCCAACTCGAGCCTTTACTGACCACACTCACGAAACGCGCAGTCTTCCAGCCCGAAGCTTTACATCATTCAGGCAGGCTGCAAGCGAGGCTGCCCTCTCACGCCTATACGGCGGAATTCATTTCCGTGCGGCTATCGAGGACGGGCTTACTTTGGGGCGATGCATCGGGGTCCATGTGCTTGCGCTGCGGTGGTATCGCGGACTCTAACTCTGGAGGATCTCGCTCAAATAGCGTTTGCTCTCCTTCCCCGTCTTAAGTGATAGGGCCTTCTCGCCGTCACCTCGTCCGACCTGTCCTCCAGTGATAGTGGCAAATTATTAGGCTGGGGTGACCTCAGTACCCGATACTTTCCGGGCTGGAGTTCCGGCCCTGATTTCTGGTAGGACAGGTTGCTGACCCTCCCCCCGTTTCCAGTGCCAACCTGAGTGCAAATTCAGGGGCACACTGGAAGACGCATGAAGGGAAAACGGTATACCGAGCAGCAGATCCTCGACATCGTTGGATAGCTCGAAGCGGGCACCGCCATCACGAATCTGACGCGACTCCATGGGGTTGCGATGACGACGATCTACCGCTAGAAGGCAAAATACGGTGGCCTGTCCAGAGACGACACCCGAAAATGTCGGCAGCTGGAAGATGAAAACAGTCGGCTGAAGAAGCTCGTCGCCGATCTGTCACTGCACAACGCCATGCTCAAGGATGTGGGGCGAAAGTGGTAGGGCCTGGGACGTCGTCCCAGGCGCAAACGCCGCTCAAAAAACAGATGATTTCCGTCCTCAAGGGGACGTTCAACACCAGTGAGCGACGGGCCTGTCGGGCATTGAGCTTTTCCAGAACCACCCCCAAAAGAGTGAAAGACCTGGTGCTGATCGAGCGTCTTCGCGCTCTGGCCTCGGAACGACCTCGCTTCGGGTACCGCCGGTTGCACCTCTTCCTGAAGCGCGATGAACTGCCCATCAATCTGGGGCGGGTGTATCGCGCCGAAAGTCTCGCTGTACGCTGGAAAGTGCGCCGGAAGCTCGCCATGGGTGAGCGTCAGAAAAAACCCGTGGTTTCTGCTGCAAATCAGCGCTGGAGTCTGGACTTCATGTCGGACCAGTTGGCTTCAGGACAGCGATTTCGGGTGCTGAACGTAGTGGATCATTTCACCCGCGAGTGTCTGGCGATGCACGTGGGGGTCTCCATCACGGGTCACGACGTCGTTCGCGAGTTGGCAGCGGTGGTCCGATTCCGAGGTCGGCCGCAGGCAATCATCACCGATAACGGACCGGAATTTGTGGGAAAGGCCTTGGATCTCTGGACGCACGAAACCGGGATTACTTACCTGTTCACCCGCTCTGGAAAACCAGTGGAAAACACGTATATCGAGAGCTTCAACGGGCGACTGAGGGATGAGTGCTCGAATCTGCAATGGTTCCAGAGCCTGGAATAGGCCCGCGTCATCTTGTCGGCCTGGAGAATCGATTACAACCAGATTCGTCCGTACACCGCACTCGGTGTCTGGCCACCGAGTGCATTTGCCCGCCTGGAACAGGCGGGCTGAAGTAAGCTGAAAGTTGCAAATTGGCTGGCACCGCAAACGGGGCACTCTCATCGTCGTCCACATCGCTGGGTATGCACGGCAGTTCATGCCTTTATTTTGCCCTCAGCAGAGTCGTCCCTCTTATTTTGGAACTCTCCTGTTCCCTAGCCTCTAGCTAACGAGACCTGTCGTCCTCTACGCTATCGATCTAACCGAGCATTTCAAAGTGTGTTCACTTCCTGCGGATCGCCCCTTGAGCCGCATGGGAGACCTCGTGCACGCTGATCGTCTGTGACCGACGCCAATCCCTACCGCCACCGTTTCCCGATGACCATCATCTGATACGCGCTATGTACGCGCTATGGCTGCATTAAGTTCGCTCCCCTGCAAACTGAGAAGCTACAGCACCTTGATCCCTGCCTCTGTTCCCGCCGGTTCCTAGACGAGGTCTGCGTGAAAGTCAGTGAGGTGACTCATTGGCTGTGGAGAGCCGTAGATTAATACGTTACTGTGCTCGATATCGTTCTGCAGGCGCAACGCGATCCTCACGCCGCAAAGTCTTTCTTGACCCGTTTGCTGAGGAAATACAACGTTCCAGAGGCCCTGCACACCGCCCAACTGAGGAGCGAAGTCGCTGCTACCGCCCGCTGCAACTACCTGACCGAGCAGTCTTACCGGCCCACACGACAACAGAAACGGAGTCACCTTGGATTCAGGCCTCAGGAGCGCTTAGGAGTTTCTGAATCTGCATGCTCGAACGACCCACCTTCACCAGCACATGCGGATCACCGTTCCTTCCTACACCCAACGAACCCTTCAGAAGCAGGCCTTTCAGACCTGGCGTGAAATTGGAGCAGGAGTGGCTTAAACTTCAGGCCACTCCTGGTCTTTGCCTACCCCAGACCAAGTTAAGGCAACCACAACTATTGGCAGTTGCCTTCGAATAGGGCCGTGTACTATGCAGCCATGAGCCTGGAGCTGATGGCTGCCAACCTCGACCTTCAGGGGCGCGCCGACCGGGTGGCGCACCTAGATTCCGACAGCCTGAAGAAGTCCGCGTTGCGGGCAGCCCGCGACATAGACGTCGAGGGGCTGTGGGCGCTGCTCGAGGCTTATTTAGTGACGCGCGGCGGCCGAGGCGCGCGCGTGAGCGTCAACACCCTGGAGGCGTACCGTATAGGCCTCGACACCTTTCTGGCTTGGGCAGGTCCGGCGGGTATCAGCCTGCTCCGTCCTGGGCCGAATGCCGGGTTCCGGTACGTCCGGCATCTGGAAGGCGCAGGCCTGGCCCCCAGCAGCGTGCGCGTGCGCTTGAGCGCCGGCAAGGCCTTGTACGCCGCTCTGCGCTGGACAGGAGCCTGCGAGGCCGCGCCCTTCCTGGACGTGCGGGCCGCCAGCGATCCGGTGCCCCGGTGGGAAAAGCGCAAGCCCTACTCCACCGAGGATGTGGCATTGCTGCTGCGGCATGCGGGAGTCCAGGACGCGGTGATCGTCGTGCTTGGCGCGCACGTGGGGCTGAGAGCGACGGAGATGACGACACTGCTCAGAAAGGACTTGCACCTGGATGCGCCCGAGCCGTACCTGACCGTGACCGGCAAGAGGCAGCGCCGCCAGGAGGTGGCGCTCTCCCCTACTGCGGTCAAGGCGCTACGCACGTGGCTAGCTGCGACGCCCAATTACGGCCCCCGGGTGCTGACCATCCACACCCGTCAGAGCGTGGAGAATGCGCTGAAGCGGCTGTGTCAGGAGGCAGGCGTACGCTACGGGGGCCGCGAGGTTCACGGCCTGCGCCACAGCGCGGGCACCCGGATCTACAGCGAGAGTGGAGATCTGCTGGCCGTACGGGACCATTTGCGACACCGCACCGTCGACAGCAGCGAGATCTACGTGGATTACGCGCGGGCGGGCCGCAAGAAGCCTGTGGGTGACTGGTGAGGGTGCTGGAGTAGCTTTTTAAGTGGCTGTCCTATGGGCAACCTCTGTACCGTTACCCCTTCCCTGCGAACGGGCGCGCCTCCTCTCCCCTGTTACTCAAGAAGCTGCTCGACCTCCTGCAATAACTTCCTCAGTCGGGTCTGTTTGCGGGCGTCCAGCGCGCCCACGCAGCCAACTTCAAGACCCGCCGCGTTTCCTACACCAAGTCACCCAGCTCCGAAGGTGCTGGATCGCTGCTTCCTACCAGGAGCGCGGCTCCACATCCCGCACTCCCCATTCCCCGGACTCGACGCGTGGGAGCCATTTGAGCTGCTGAGTAGCGCTAGCCCGCCGCAGCAGCAGCCAGGAGCGGGGTGTGCCTGGAGACGCTCTGCACGGCCTCATGCTGCAGGCCAGCCGCTGCCCGCATTGCCGCAAGACCGGTGTCTTCGTGATGAACCCGTTCTCGGCGGGCTGGGCTAGTCTCGCGGCCCACCGCGGCTTACTCAGGATTGCACGAAGCTGTTCAATAACTCTGGCCATTGCGGCTCATACGCCGAGCGCAAGCTACTGGCACTTGAGGACGGCGCGGCTCTTTCCGGCGAACTGGTGGCCGCGCGGTTGACGGACCTTCAGCAATCACGCGAGGCTTGAAGGCGGTGTGGGTAGTAAGCCCCGTTGGGGCACCGAGGTTGAGCTCGACTGTTTGAGCCTCCTGGACGAGTGGGGCGTGCCTCTCGATGACAAAAGCTGGACACGAATTTGCCCCTGTACGGCTATCGCCAACTTGGACAGAGGCAGGAGCTGTGGCTTAAGACGTGAACGTCTAACTTAGCGCTAAGTTAGATCCCGAATCACCAAGAACTTACGTCCAACACGAGTCCACCTTGAAGCATAATGGAATCCACCCCCCCACGGACCCTGCCCCCAGTGCTGTGCTTCTGCGCACATTCCCGCGCTACCATCCACAAATGATCACCGCCACCGTGTTCAACCACGCCGGAGGGGCCGGGAAGACGAGCCTGTGCCTCAATGTCGGCCATGAGCTCGCCCGCCAGGGTCTGCGTGTGCTCCTGATCGACTGCGATCCGCAGGGGAATATGTCCAGCTGGCTGGGCGTAACGGAGGTGGACCTCTCCACCACCATTTATCCAGTTGCCGCCGAGGGGGCCGCACTCCCCACGCCGATTAGCGTTCATGGCCTGCACCTAATCCCCGCGCAGGTGGACCTCGCCCAGGCCGAGATCGGCATCACCAGCATGCCGGGCGGACAGCTGTTCCTGCGTCAGGCCCTGCAGGCGGTCTCCGATCAGTACGACGTGTGCCTGATCGACAGCCCGCCCAGCCTGGGCCAGCTTGCCATCCTGGGGGCCCTAGCCGCCGATCACTTGATTGTGCCGATGCCCACCCGGCAGAAAGGTCTGGACGCCCTGCCCGGCCTGCAGCGGGCCACCGCGCTCTACCGCCGACTGCGCCCGGAGTTGACCGTGGCCCTCTACGTGCCCACCCTCTACGACGCCCGTCGCACGCATGACCGCTCAGTCCTGGACTCCTTGCGCGCCTATCTCTCGCCACTCAGCGAGCCGATGCCGCAGCGGGAGGCCGTATGGCTGGATAGCACTATGTCCGGCGAACCCGTGGGGGTCTACGCACCGGGTAGCCCGGTTCACGAGGACATCCAGCGATTGACCGCGGAAGTCGTTCGCGCGCTAGGCCTGGAAGTGTCCGCATGACCCGTCCGAAGAAACCAAAGCCTCGGGTCGGTTTGGAAGTCCTGCTTGGGGATGCCTCCGCGCTTTCTCGCCCTGGACTGGATGCCCGCAACATCCCGCTCACCGAGCTGCGCCCCAGCGCGCTCCAGCCCCGACGGGTGTTCACGCCCACGGCGCTGGCCGCGCTGACCACCAGCATCCGAGAACAGGGCGTGCTGCAACCCCTCCTTGTGCGTTCGGTCGAGGGCGGCTACGAGATCATTGCAGGAGAGCGGCGTTGGCGGGCCGCGCAGGAAGCCGGGCTCAAGGAAGTGCCAGTGGTGGTCCGCGAGCTCGATAACCGCGCTGCGCTCGCGGCCGCGCTGATCGAGAATCTACAGCGCGAGGACCTGAACGTCTATGAGGAGGTAAGGGGCACGGTGCAGCTCGTCGCACTGGCCCTGGACACGGACGCCGACGGCGCTAAGGGGCGGCTTTACAAGGCCATGAACCATGGCGGGCCGGATGTAGAGGTGCTGGAGGATCTGTTCTCGCGGCTGTCGCTCGGGCCCTGGAAGAGTTTCGCCGCGAACAAACTCCGCATCCTGTCCTGGCCCCAGCAGGTGCTGGACGCAATGGACGCAGGCCTGCCGTACACCCTCGGCGGAGTGGTGGTGGGGGCCCCAGCTGAACACCAGGCTGAGCTGCTGGAGTTGGCTGTCGGCGGCGCCACGCTCCGGGAACTCAGGGACCGACTGGCCACACTGCGGGAACGGCCAGCCCGCACCGCCTTGAACGAGCGCGATGTGGCCCGGCTGGGGCGCACCTTGAGCAGCGTGAAATGGATCAGAGGCCTGAACGATAAGGAACAAGCAGAAATCAATAAATGGATGGGGAAGATGCCGGAGGCGGTAAAGAAAGCTCTGGGACAGAAATAGGCTGGCCGCATCGGCGATCCCTGGCGCTTCCAGGCACACAGATACACGTCTGGGACACACCTCTTGGCCGGGAAATACAGCGAACATGCACGTATGAACGCCACTCTCAGGGTTGATCCTGCTGGGTGAGGGCGGGGGCGAGCAACTCCCGAAGGGTCATGCATAGGTTGTAACGTACCTGTGGCCACCCATGAACCAACGTCTCAATGGGAACTGCGTTTTGTCGTCAGCCGCTCAGACTGGTGAAGCGTCCAGCAGGTCTTGCGGTAGCGCCCAGCGAGTGTGGAGACTTTTGCCGTTGTCAATAATTCGTATACGAATCGATTTATATACGCATTACTGACTTGATTGTGAAGGCTGCCTGTGCATAGACATCGTGTGGCACGGCATCTAGGATGCGGTATGACCCTTTCACATCCACTCGTCGAAACAGGCCGCGGGTACACTCGCGCTGAAATTTCAAAGATTCTGGGAGGCAGTCCCCAGCCCTATCTACCGCATAAAGATGGCAGGGTTGTTGCCGGGTGCTTCAGCGTCAAGAAGGGGCCATTTGCGCCGCGTGAAATTCTGGTGGGGGAAGGGGCGGGCGTCGAAGGGTCTGCGGCGATGTTGTGTCAACAGGCCGAAGCCATTCCCGTGTTCATGAAGGGGCCAGAGGTGATGAAGGGGGAAGGCCGCTGGTTCTACAGCGGCATGTATCGGGTGGGGCACTGGACTCAAGACCCGGAGGTGTTGGCCCGCTACGCCGAAGAAGGCGGGCGCGGGACGCTGACACGGGTGATGTTTTTGATTCGGGCTTGAGCAGGCTTCTCTCCTTGTTGGAGGCAGATAAAGCAGCCCAACGAAGAAGGCGACCCGGAGGTCGCCTTTGATTTCCCTAGACTAGCCTGGGATTCAGGCCATGCCCAGGACATGCACCCCAATTGCCTCAGCGGGCGTTTGGGAAGGGTTTTATGGCTACCTGCAACGCTTTTTCTCCAGCACGGAGGTCGTCCTATGAAACACGCTTGGCAATATGTCCTTAAAGCCGCAAAGACCCTTCATGCACAGGGGCAGGCCACTTTTAGTCCGCAGCAGATCGTAGAAGTGGCCCTCGGCCTTGGATGGGCTGGCAAACCCCAGACTGTTCAGCATCATGTGTGCAATCAGATGCGGGCAGACATTTCCAATGCTCCATACCCGTATCTGGACTACCTCGGATCGGCCACCTACCGACTGAATGAAGAGGGCAAGCGGGCGGCGGAAGGACTCTAGAGGGTTGTGTTGCCTTAACCAGAGTGGGGTAGGGTGACCGGCCGTGACCGACGCCAAGCCTTACCACCGTGGTTTCCCCATGATCATCATCCAGCATGCTATTTGGCGCTGCCACCGCTTTTCCCTGAGTGACTGAGACGTGCAGGAGTTGCTGCACCAGCGCGGCCCAAAGGGTCAGTCACGAAACCCTCCGCGAAAGGTGCATCAAGTTCGGACCCCTCTTCGCTGAAGACTTGCGCCACCGGGAACAGAGGCGAGGATCCCGGTGGCATCTCGACGAGGTGTCCACGAGTGTTGATGGTGTCCGACATTGATTGAGGCGGGCCGCCTTGGGGTACGGTTTCGTGCTTGCGATCCTCCTCCAGCGTCACCGCGATACCGAGGCCGCGAAGACCTTTCTGACCCACTTGCTGAGAGAGGGGCGATGTCCCGCAGGTCATTCACACCAGCCGCCTCAGGAGTGACGGAGCCGCGCTTCGAGAGATCCTAAGTCTGGCTATCGTTGACCACCAACAGGTGATTTCCACGGGTAGGTTTAATAACGTCACCTTGCAGGAGCATCGATCGACACGACGACAAGAGCGATGCCAGCAAGGATTCAATCGGCGGAAACGCGCTCAAGAATTCCTGAGCCTCCACGCCCGGATTACCAACCTCCACCATCATTCCCGCACCAGCGTCACCGCCGCCACCCGAAGAAACAACCAGAACACAGCGTTTCAGACGTGGTCAATCGTCGCGGCAGGGGTGATCTGAGATTCAAACCACCCCTGCTCCCGCCCTGCTGCAGAGCCAGTTAAGGCAACACAACCTATTTAGATATTGAGCGTTACCGTAGCCATCCAAAGTGCGATCAACTTGTTTGCTTTGTTTACGACCCAGAGGGCAGGATTGCTAACCCTCGTGGCTTGGAAAATGACCTGCAGCAAGGCGATCCGCTCAAAGTTCGGGTGCTCATTCGGCCCATCAGAGCGCCTATCCTCAGAGCATAGGTCAGGCGATCACATCGTCGCGGCTGTCGCGACACTGCTTGACTTGACGTTTGCCCCACAAGGAATCACCGTCCTTCAGAGCAACCGAGCCGCGGCAGGGCAGGATGTCTTTTAGTACCACGTCCATGTGATCCCCCGCTGGCGACTCGACGAGGTGGGCATCAGCTATCAAGTGCTCGAAGAGCTTGACCTCGCGGATGTGGCTCGGCGTATCCGGGCGGTGCAGACCTCTTGATCGCTGTCCACAATCTGCCTGCCTGACAGTGTGGGCGTGACCAGGGTTGGAGAAGACCAATGCGAACGTATGCCGTTCTCAATAGATGTGCGGGGGCGTTGGGGGATTTTCGCACTGATTCCGCAAATTTGCTTGACACTTCGGGTGAGAACCTTATGCTGCCAAGACAGCAACTCATCAGGAGGATCCTTCTTGAATCAGCCCGCCCCGTTCGACCGGCAGGAGTTCGCTAGGCTCGTATACATTCAGCTCATTGATGCCCAGCCCCGCCTATTATTGCGGCGCGGCAAGCAGGTGCAGGCCATCACGGTTCAGCACGTCCTCAAATCCTACCCCGAGCAACGCCCACAGGTCTTCGAGGTTCTGCGCGCCATGCTGCCTTTTGGCTGCGAAATCACGGAGACAGGCGCCTTGCGCCGCATCCCCTCGCCTTCTCAACTGGCAAGCGCGAAGAAAAGTCGGAAAACAAAGAATGCGAAGAATAAGGCGCAGCAGCCTGTCACCAAAAACTCCAAGGCCCCGAAGAAAACAGTACAAATGGCGCACCGGAAAACGCGGAAAACCAGTTCGGGTGGGAGGGTCAGGTCCGATGCCTACGAATGGAAAGGTCCGGCGGACCCTTTACCCGCGACTGACCCGGGCCTGGCGGACAGGATTCGCGCCAGCATGTCTGCTTACGCCGCCTCGACGAAGGATACTCAGCAGACATCGGCCTGGGATCGCCCCGATATTGGGTATTGGGATTAAAGAGTCGCAAGTTGAAAAGTGGTCTACCCTACGGGGGCCCGTAGAGCAGTACCGAGATTCAGTGACTGGTGCCGATGCCCCTCGGGCAGCTCGAACGTGGCCAGCAAGCACAGCGCCATCCTGCTCATCAAGCAGGAGTGGCAGCATTGTGAAGATGGCGTTGTGTATGACCCTGTACAGGTCGTCCGGCCTACTTTAAATCCATGCCTGTAGAAATAGCCATTTGGAAACTTGGTGCTCAACCTGAACCGGTCACGCTGACTGGACTGGACCAGGAAAGCACTCTTGAAAACGCTCTTAAAGTCGACCTCAGTATCGTTGATCCGGACTTGATGATGCTCGCCACACAGCTCCAGACCGATCACGGCAAACGCATCGATATCCTGGCGATGGACCGGCAGGGCGACATTGTTATCCTTGAGTTGAAGCGCGACATGACGCCGCGCGAAGTCATGACCCAGACCCTCGACTACGCCGCCTGGGTCAAGACCCTCAGCGCAGAACAGATCGAAGACATCTACCGCCAAGCCCACAATGGTACAGAACTCCGGGCTGGCTACGCCGACGTGTATGGCACGAACGATCAGTACCCTGATGCGATCAACGTCAGGCAGCGCATGATCATTGTCGCCTCCTCGCTAGATGCGATTACTGAGCGAATCGTGGCCTACCTATCCGAATTCGGTGTGCCGGTTAACGTCGTGTTCTTTCGGGCGTTTAAACAGGAGGGTACCCAGTACCTGGCACGCACCTGGCTGATTGACCCAAATACCGCTGAACAGCGCGCCGACAGTAAAGCTGAACCTGGCGCACCCAAAGCCCTATGGAACGAGGTTGATTACTACGTCTCTTTTGGAGAAGATCAATGGCGCCACTGGGAAGACGCCCTCAAATACGGCTTTGTCAGTGCCGGAAAGGGGAGATGGTATAGCAACTCACTCAAAAGTCTGAAGCCCGGCGACCGGGTCAGCGTTCATATCCCGCAACGGGGGTATGTGGGGGTGGGCAAGGTGATCTCCGCCGCTGCACCCGCTCGGGCGGCCAGGGTGACCATCAACGGACAGGAGACGACGTTCAAGGATCTAGCGTTTAAAGCCGAAACCATGCATGACGAGGCAGACGATAGCCTGTGCGAGTGGGTGGTTGCCGTGGAGTGGCTCGACGTCCTGACCGCTGACCAAGCCTTCTGGGAAAAGGGGCTCTTTGCCAACCAGAATTCCGCCTGCAAACTGCGCAGCGTGTTTACACTAGATGCCCTCTCGAAAAAGTTTCCGAGAGGTTTCCAAACCCCCTGAGCTCAGCCCCGGGATCCTGTACGCAATATCGTCGGCGCTGGATCCCCGTAGCGGTCACACTGTCCTTTATGTCAAACGGTAGTACTGCACAGACGCGCTGGCAAGGCTGGGAACCCGCCATGGACTTTCTGAGGAAGCGTGATGGAACACTCTGGATCGTCTCGCCGTTCATCACCACCACGCCTCCCGAAAGAATGATCCATGGATCTCGAGTCCTGACCACCCTTGATCCCGCGAAGCTCGCCAGCGGCGCTTCTACCTTCCAGGCACTCGCTGCCCTGCTTGAAGGAGGCGCTGAGGTCCGTATTCTCCCGAAACTGCACGCCAAAGTGTACTTGCGCATGCATGGCAGTGAGGCTGTGGGCTTTTCTGGTTCTGCCAATCTGACGCTCAGCGGCGAGCGTCATAACCACGAAGTCATGACTGGTCCAGAGACCTTCAGCATCGGATTCATGCGCGATCTCACCCACCACTGGGCCGCGGCCGCCAAGCATCGCCTGACCATGTCACGTCTTATACAGGAACAAGAGAAGGCGGAACGGCTCAGCGAGAATCTCGCCGCGCAAAAGCTGATCGAGAGCGGCGTCGTAGTTATTCTTATCGACACCCAGATGCTGCGCGGATCGTTTGAATTGACCGAGAGCAAGGTGGGCATTCCGATCCACGAACGGACGAAAGGGTTCCGGCCTGCCCGCGTGGACTTTGTACAAGCGAAAAACCGCAAGCAGGGCATCGATCTGCTTCAGGCCGGTCTAAAACGTCTGCAAAGTAGCCGGACCGGTCAGGCCATCAAGCTGAAAGGTAGTCTCTCGTTTGCTGTTCCCGTCGCAGAACACGACAATTTTCAGGACGGTCTCCAGGAGCTCAACAGTGAGCTGCGCACTACCATGGGGGAACTAGTCAAAGAGCATGCCGAGGCGTGGCAGGCCGACTTCATTACACGGCTGCAACAGGCCGCCCAACGTTACGTGAGGGCAGATCCTGATCGGGTGCAAGCCGTCCTGGAGGGAGCCGCCAGCAGCTTCGATAAGTACATCAAAAAGCTGGATGTGGGCCTGAGTTACGGCACATACTTACCACTGCAAACGCCGTCGCGTCCGCTGGCCCATGACTTCCGGACCTATTTTCAGGGCGTGAGAGAGAACCAGCCGCTGAACTGGGAGGACGACGTGGAGGCGTAACGGGAAGCCTTACAAATCCGATCCTGGTGATGGCTTCAAAATTTCTCCCTTCAGCGCGAGATGCCAGCAACGCAATCACGAAAACGCAGTTCTGGGAAACCGTCACCTGAATTCGCCACCAGGATTGAACTTGCAGTGATCCCCATGGACTCCCTGAAAACGCGGCCAGGATTCAACCACAGGAGAGCAGATGCGTGACTTAAACGCCGACCAACTCCAAGCCAACTTGCAGGCATTCAGAGCTGGCCTGTCACCGGACGCCCGCTACGCCTCGTTCGACTATTGCTACAACTACTTCCAGGACTTCCGGGAGCGCGGCCCCCTGAAGACGCTCGCCTGCGAAGAGCATCTTCAAGTCAGTGCATTGCACCTGGGCTTCTACTTAGCGAGTTGGGGCATGTACCGCGGCTCGACCGAATTGCTCCAGCGCAGCGTGCGACATCTCAGTCCGGTCATTGCCTTTATTGCCAACACCCCGAAATCTATATGGGACATCGACGTCGATCACTACACCCCCACCGCAATTGACGAGCTGTTGAACTTGAATGAAACGCTCAAAGAAGCTTTAAAGGGCAACGCGACCGATACGCTGCTGACGAAAATCATGTTGGGTGTCTTTGGCAACGTTCCGGCGTTCGATACGCAGTTCAAGGCAGGCTTCGGGACGTCTAGTCTGGGAAAGAAAGCTCTCGAAGCCGTTGGAGCGTTTGCCAGAGAGCACCACGAGTTTCTGTCGTCCCAACGGATTCACACCCACGATTTTCTGACTGGCGCGCACACCAACCGGCCCTACCCAAAGGCAAAGCTTCTCGACATGATTTTTTTCATTGAAGGCAGTCGAGGTCAGTCTGGACAGTCGAGTAAATGATGTGGACCTGAGCTGGGCATGCGGCCCGCTGCGTCATCGCTCTTAGGTGTTGGGGGGTGCGCCAATCAACCCACGTTGTGTTCCACCAGTCACCTCTCGTCTTCAAATTCCACGGTTTGTGCTGCATGTTTTTCTCTTTGTCTGTCCGAGTCTGCGGGAGATGTGTTCCACAATCCCGCTGACTTCTTGGCACTCGCCAAGTCGGTCCTGGCTGCGCGGCCTGGGACGTAACTTTAGCCATGTCCATCAGCACGTCAGTGTCCTGAGAAGGGGAGATCCCTCTCGCCTATTGAGAGGGGCTACCCGCAACTGGCCGCTGCGCGAACCGCAATGTGTTGCTGCGGCTCTGGCAACTTAAAGCCGTTAGGTTGGTAGGGTCCTCGCCAGTACTGGTAAGATGTTGCCACTATGCGAACCGTTCAGTTCACCCTGAGGCACTACCTAGCCGCTCATGGCCTGAGTGCGTACCGCCTCGCGCAGGCCGCGCGTGGCCGGGTCAGTGAGCGCACCGTCTACGCCTTAGCACGTGGCGAGACCAGCCGCGTGGATCTAGGCACCCTGGGGGCTGTCATGAGCACCCTGGAGGAGTTGACCGGCGAGCCGGTTAGCCCAGCTGATCTGCTGACCGCGGTCACGGTGCCAGGGCCAGACCGCGAGGCGCGGGCATGGCTGGATGGGGACGCCTCTCGCCTAGGCGAGTTCGAGCCGTACGATTGGGGCGGCAGTGATCCGTACACCCTGGGCGAGCCGGTGCGGGTGGGGCCAGACGGCGAACTTGTCATCGGGGGCGAATGACGCCAACCCTAACACTCGGCGCAGTGTTCGTGGCCGACTTTCCTGAGCACGATCCCAGTGGACATGAACAGGAGGGGCCTCGGCCTGCGGTTTTGGTGGGGCTGCCCACGAAGGCTGGGCGCCCCCGTTTCCCAGTGCTGATGCTCGCCCCAGTCACGACGTTCCGGGGGCAGCCCTGGGTGACGGTGGCGCCTGACCTGTATCCCGTGCTGCCGGCGGGGGCCGGCGGACTGCGGGTCTCCAGCGTCGTGCTGACGGACCAGACGCGGGCTCTGGATGCGTCACGGGTGTCGCGCCTCCTGGGTCACCTGACTCCGGAGCAATACGCGCCGGTGCAAGCGGCGGTGCGGCTTATTTTTAGCGCGTAACCCGGACACAATGCTGGACGCTTTGTCCTGTGGAAGGCGCCGGCAGCAGCGGTTCGCCGACTTCGCCGAGGCCGACACCCCGGCACTTCTGCGGGCTTCGACAGCAGCCCGTTGCTGACCTCGTGGGGGCCGCCGCTGGCATACGGCTGAACGTGCGCGGCCTCCAGGACTGGAAGGGTCTTTTCCCAGTCACGGCGCAGCGGCGGCCGTACGCCTCGGTCACCAGGGCACGGAAGGTGCTCTGACCCAGCCGGGGCCGCACGATCTGCGGCGCACCGTAGCGGGGCGTCTCCATGGCCGCTACCGTGGCTGGACGCTCTTCTGCTGAGCTCTGCAACCTGGCCTGTAAACGCTCGGTGACCGCGTCGAACAGCCAGCGGCCCTCCTCTTGCTCGGTGCGATAACCCGTGCCCACCACGATGTTGGACTTGAAGCTCGCCGGAATGGGGATCCACTCTTCCTGAGGCAGGAAAAACGGTTCGGCCAGCATCAGGCAGGTGATGGGCGGGTTGCCCAGCATCGACTCCAGTTCACGGCGGTACTTCGCGATCTTGCGGCGCATCTCAGGCAGGTTGGGCACGCCATTGGCGGTGCCGAACCAGTCCCAGACCAGGCTCAGCGGTAACTGCAGCGCCCGCGCGAAGAAGCCCCGCCGACGATGAAGTGGTGTGGTGCATGCAGCTTGAAGAGGAACAGCTCGCCTTCCCCCAACGCCTGGAAGCCCGTGCCGTTGGGATGCTAGAAGTTCACTTCCTCGCACCCAGCCTACCCAGCGAGGAAATGGAACCACTGGTCATCCGTGACCCCAACGAACAGCCGCATGCCCGGAGTTTAGGTCACCATGCCCGGGGGTGAAGCTGGACTTGCGTCCTGGAGAGAACGTCTGACGGGATACAGTGGGCCTGTCCATGATCGCCTGGCACTTCTCCTCGCATCGCCGCATGCTGCGGGAGTCAGACGATGTCGCAGCTCAACAGGCGCTCCCGCGCCTGGCCTGTTCGTGGGATCGAGGATCCACTTGATGTCCTCGGCCACCCCCAGACCTCCCATGCTGGCCTGGACCCCCTGGCAGCCCCTCCGGCGAAGCTGGCTTGACCGGACTCTCCCATCCAGTCCAGGGCTCTACCGCATCCGGAGTTTTGGCCAGGCCCAGCTCCTGTACATCGGACAGACTGGGCGGGCACTTCACCAGCGCCTGCGGGACCTGCAAGGGGTTTACGGTCCTGAGATGCCTTACCGGGATCCGCACACCGTCGCTCCAGCGCTGTGGGCCCTACGTCAGCTGCACGCTGCAGAATTCGAGGTCTCTGTCGCAGCCGTCGAAGGGACGGCCCCCCACCGCAAGGCGGTGGAAGCCTACGCGATCTCGCAGCACCGCGAGGACTTCGGCGTCTCGCCGGCCCTCAATTTCGGACGCATGCCCAAGGGATACACCATGTCCTCCCAGCGCCGGGAGAGACAGCGGGGACAACCCACCGATCAGGACGACGCCAGCCACCTGGGGAGTGCTCCACCGATGGGCCCGTTGTTAGCAGAGCTTGACGGGTCCTGGGGCGGTCATGCCTGGTCTCCCTGGACGGCGGCAGGGACAGTCGCCTCACAAGTGCCTGCCCAGGCGGTGGGCCTGTACCGGATCCGCTCGGGAGTGACAGGCGCTCTGCTCTACATCGGCCAGGGCCGCCTGCGGGATCGCCTGACCGCGCATGTCGCCAAAGCGCCCTCGCACGTTCAGGGCGCCATCTTCAAGCTGGAACCCGAACTACAGGCGTCCTGGACCGTCATCTTCGACTCGCCGAGGCACCAGCTGTTGGAGCTCGAAAATGACCTGATCGCGTCCTACCTGCTGGTCTCAGGCCAGGTGCCCGCCGCGCAATTTCTGGGAGAGGGCCGGGGCGGCTAGATCAGCGCAAAAGGTGCACGTGTCAGCGGACGCGAAAAGGAGCGCCCTAGCAAGCTGCAGACTAGACAGCCGTCTGTGGCTCATTTTGACCTCTTCTACCCACAATTCTGAATCCAGGTTTTTACCCGCCCAGTCGCATATTTCTCTGTGGGCGTGGCGCTCATTTTGACCATTTCCTGGATCGATTTCACGTCGGAGCTGAGCCAAGTAAATCTTGTCGCGTGAACTCCCGGGCCGGTTTCACCCCGCAAGTGTTCTTACGCTCAGAGGTATGCATACACCGCCTCAAACAGGTACCGTAACGCCCACCCAGACAGTTTGCTCGCCGCAGCGTTTTTCCGAGTCGCCTGGTGCTTCAGCGGCCCACAGTCCCGAGCATCCTCCTCTCGGCGCGGCACTGGACAAGGCCCCAGCTGAACCTCACTTCGCCCACCTCAATCCCTCGCCCGAGCAGCCGCTCAACCGCCTTGAGCCACTGGACTGGATGAAGCTTCTGTATCAGGGCAGTGCCATCCCCGAGGTTGGCTCGAATTTCGCCTGATCCAAAAACAAAACCCTAGGGTTCAACAGAAATGGATGCCTTTTTCCAGCCTCTCGAGCCATCTCGGCGCCATTCAACTCGACGACGTGCAGGGCTGGCAGAAGAGGGGATTTAATGTCTATTACGGCATTTCCCTGCGCATAGCGATGGGGAGATCCGGCGACGCTGGCGTCCATCCCACTCCACTCCTATGGATGGATCTGGATTTGAAAATCGCTCCCACCTATCTGCCTAAAGGGTCAAAGGTAGAGGAGATGACACCCGACGCCCTGCACGTGGCCAAAGTCCAGCTCTACAGCGAGGTGATGCGTCGCTGCGAGGTATTGCAGCTCCCGCCCGTGGCTGTGGTCAACAGTGGACATGGTCTCCAGATCTTGTGGCGGCGGAAAGACTGCACCTCTACAGCCGAAACCGAAGCGTTGAATCACACCCTATACGAACACTTCAAAGATCTGGGGGCGGACCGCAGCACCAAGAACGCGGAGCGCATCCTCAGGCTGCCCGGGAGTTTGAATCTCAAAAATCCTCAGCGGCCCCTGCCCGTAGGAATTTGGCATCTGAATCCTAATCAGGACATCACACGCTCCGCCTTGATGGCGCTGACGCCTGCAGCGGTACAGGCGTCAGTGCAGCCTGTGCTGGCAGCTCCGAGCGTGACTGTGAATTCTATGTCCACTGGGGACACAGCTGGGGCACAGCGCGCTGCCAAGCGCCGCCGCGCCGAAGTGACAGCGGCCGTGCGGAGTGAAGCTGAGAAGGTGGCTACTGCGCCTTCCGGCCAGCGCAACAACTGCTTAAACGTGGCAGCCATGAAACTGGCACGCTTCCTTCCACATGGTGAACTGAGCGAAGCCGAACTGACCCAGACCCTCGTCAAAGCTGCCCAAAAGGCAGGTCTGGACGACGGCGAGATTCTGCCCACCATCCGCAGCGGGATCAAGAAAGGAACTCAGGACCCGGCTGACCCGGAACGTTTTGACCAGGAGGAGCAAGAGAAGCAGGAAAAACGACTCGCAAAGCCAAGCGCGAAACGCCCAGCCCCACAGCAGACGGGACC
The DNA here is from genome assembly GCF_014201875.1 of Deinococcus humi. Taxonomy (NCBI): domain Bacteria; kingdom Thermotogati; phylum Deinococcota; class Deinococci; order Deinococcales; family Deinococcaceae; genus Deinococcus; species Deinococcus humi. The sequence goes on from NZ_JACHFL010000021.1 coordinate 54,847, forward strand.
TGCGAAGGGCGGGCAGCACCAGATGCCGGTCCTGCCCGAGGCTGCGCAACAGGGCGGTCCCATGGAGGGCGGAGAGGAGGGTTCTGCGACAGCGCATATCACGTTGTCCTGTTGCGGTGATTTGCCCCCAGCAGAAGAACTTCCGGACCCAGAGGGCGAGGGCAGCACCTACAGCGATGCCCAGCTGCTGGCGTTGTTGGGCCTCAGTTGGCCGGTGACGGCCATCAACAGCGACAAGGCCCATGCCCACCGGCTGCACGACAACGCGCGGGGTGACTTGGCCTTCGTGCCCGAGTTGGGCGGTTACGTGGCCTGGAACGGGCAGCAGTGGCTGAGCGGCGGCAAACATGGAGCAGGTCAGGTGAGGGCGCGGCAGTTCGCACAAGACTTGGGCATCAGCATGAAATGGGAAATCGAACGCCTGCTGACGCTGTACGGCATAGCGGACCTGGCCACCAAACGTCTGGCCGCTGAACACGGCGTGGATGCCCGCGAAGTGAAAGTCATGGAGCGTCGCGCAGACGCCCTCCTCAAGGCATACAACATGCATATTCGCGCGGCCAAGGCCACGGAAGCCGACAAACGTCAACAGGCCATTCTTAACAGTGCCCAAACGTTGCATGTCAAAGACGTATGCGACTTCGAATCGCGCCCATGGGTGATTGGCTTTCCGAATGGCACCTGGGAGCGGGGCGAGTTCCGCCCAGCCCGCCGAGACGATCACCTGTTGACCCTGGCAGCCGTCCCGTACCTGAAAGATGCAGACCAGAGCGAATTTAAGGAGGTCCTCTACCGGATCACAGGTGGGGATGAAGACTTCGCACACACGCTGCAAGACGCGTGTGGCTACGCGATGAGCGGCGCGTCCAGCCAACGTGTGGTGCCCTGGCTCTATGGCGGACCTGGCACGGGGAAAAGCACCGTGGCTGAACTGATCGCCACGGTGCTCGGGGAAAAGGCGGTCACACTCGATCCCAAGCACCTCGCAGCCAACGCGAGCCGTGAGCGCTTGGGCGCAAGCATCTACAACAAAAGCGTCGTGGTCTGCGCAGAAGCGGGGAATGCGGGGCTGGACGCCGAGACGCTGAAAACCTTAAGCGGGGGTGACCGGCTCAGCGTGCGCATGTTGTACGCCGAAGCATTTACGGCGCGCCCCTCCCACGCCCTTTTCATGGTGGCCAACGATCCACCACGGGTAGACGCTTACGACGACGCACTCAAAGCTCGCGTACTGGCAATGCCTTTCTGCCATCCACTGAATGTGGGGGGGCCACTGCTGAAGGGCAAGCGCTTAGAAGAGGTTCGCCAGGACCCCACCAGCGCCCTAGTTCAGGGGTTCGTTGCCTGGGCCATTGAGGGCGCAGAGCGGGTGTACCGAACCGGGAAGATCCACAGGGCCGCAGTCTGTCAGGAGGCGACCCGGGCCTTTTGGAACGATGTGGACCCGCTGCGTGACTTTTGGCCAAGCCTCACCCAGGAGGAGCTGAGGTGCGGGATCAGCGTGAGTGCCATGCGGCGCGCGTACGACACTTGGTGCCAGGAGAGCGGCGTCAAGCCCCTGGGAGTCCAGAAGTTCAACCGCGCCTGCAAGTCGGTAGGTCTCGACAGTTACAGCAACGGCAAGGAACGCGGCTGGCGACTGGTCAAGCCTGCCGACTTCCCCGGCGAGGTCACTCCAGACGAGATTGAGCTGACCACTTTGACAACTTTGACGGCTCCTTCTCAAAACCCTTCTCTTTCTCTCTCGCAAAGAGGAGAAAAGGCAGAAGTTTCAAAAAATGGCTCTGAAAGTGTCAAAGTGGTCAGTTGTCCCTCTACAGGCTGGCAAGGGGCAGACGTATGACGCTGGCCCGCCTGTGCGCTCAACTTGACCAGCACGGCTTGGTGCTGACCCTAACGCCAGAAGGCAGGCTCCGCCCCACAGCGAATCATCCCCCACCGGATGAGCTGCTGGTGGCGATTCGGGCCCACCGTGCCCTGCTGGTCCGCCGGCTTGAACGCGGCCAGCATCCTGATGGACGTTTGAACACGGGCGCACTGGAAGGCCAACCTGGGCGCTGCGTGAGCTGCAGCCGGTGGCAGGGGCCGGACGCCTACGGGGATGGCCTGTGCGTACTGGGACGGGGCGCGCACGGCTGGTTAGATGGGAATCCAGACGCGCCTGTCATGACAGGGGCGTTGCATGACTGTGCGGCTCACAACGGCCAGGGCTGGCAAGCTGGTCAGTCTCGGGGCCCTCTTGCCAGGCCAAACTCAGGCAGCCCGTCACAGGACCTGATGCGAGCTTCTCCGGTCGCTGACCAAGCCTCCTTCGCATCCGACAGTCAGCGCCTCACAAGGCCCACGTTCCAGCGTTAAATTTCGTCGGCACACTTACCGCTTAACTTCCCCATTTCGGCGAGACAGCCTCCCCGGATTGCTTCCGGAACTGGATCTCCTGTGCTCTTTCCCAGTTCAAGACTTCGCTTGGCCAATCCAGGGTCTTCGCCATGGTTTTTGCCCACCAGGACGACTGATCTTCATTACCCTCCCACAGGGGAAGACCTAGTACCTCTTCCCCGTTGGGAAGACCCATGGCCTTTCCCAACCGGATTGAGTGAAGTCATACACTCTCGTTTTTACCCTTTTATCAGTCCTCGTCCCTGCCAGCCTCTCGCCCGATTTTCACCCCGCACTGGGAATTACGGTGGAGGCATGACACGTTCAACGAACATCCCCAGCCATCTTCGCCCCCACACCGCTCGCACGGCCAAGCCTCGGCCTGCCGAAGCCACAGACGAATCCAAGAGCAAGATCGTCTGCGTCCTGAGTGAGGTGATGGGCCGGCACCGCATCAACCAGACTGCCCTGGCTCAGGCGAGTGGCTTGCGTCCGGCCACCATCCACGCCCTATACCATGACCGCACCACTTCGGTGACCTGGGACGTGCTCGCGCGCCTGCTAGTGGGCCTGCAAACCCTCACCAACGAGGCCTACGAGATAGGCGACGTCTTCAGGCTCCGATGAACACTCTGGAATACGGTCCTGCAGACACGGCGGGCAGGGGAGAGGCTGGCGGAAGTGTGCCACGCCTGGACGGCAGGATAATCCGTTCTCCAGATGGACGGCACGCTGACCAGCAGCACGTCCGTGGCCGGTACACTTACTGGTGGTCCGTCATTCTTCGGCATACTTACGCATGTCCCCCTGATCAACGGCATGTCAATTCTCGACACACTGACCGGCGCTCCGTTAATTGTAGGCACACTCACCGGTGTGACCTCACTGGACGGCACACTTCTATCCAGGGGCAGCTGTGAGCCGTGGCCCGGGCATCATCATGCGGGCAGCACTGTGGGTCGTCCAACAGACTGGAGAGCTGATCGAAAGTCAAGAGGTGGCGCGGCAGGTCTTCGGTTACGCCACCATTGCGGACGTCCCACTCAGTCAGGCAGCCAGCGTGCGCCGGGCCCTGCGCGCCCTGGTGAGACGGGGCGAGATCGAAGAACTGGGCCGGGATTGGGAAGGCGGACGGCGCAAGTGGGGGACGCACGAGGAAGCGAACAAGAAACGGGCCCGCAGCGCCCAGGTCTGGGCGTTTATCGCCAGGCGTGAGGCGCAATACCAGGCGGAGCTCGATACGAAATTGGAGGGCGGGCGCTGAAAAGGCGGCCTGCGAAAAGGCCAGGGAATCCCTGGCCTTTTTCAAATCTGTCTGCGCAAGTCCAGCTTAAGCGGCCCGTTCCTCTGCGATGCCGCCCTGGACGCACTCCAGCAGTATGGGCATTGAAAATCAAAGGTGGATTGAAAGGCAGGCAGTGGTTTAAGTGCGCCTGTTTAGCGTCCAGGAGGTGAGATCCGCGTAAGAGGGCCCCTCTTAGGCTCCGTCGTGAACTCCTGCCAATCAGCCTGCATCCTTCAGCAGGGCCTGGCTGGGGCAGGCGTACGCATGACGCCCTGGCCGACTGTGCGCTCCATTCAGCATCCTGGCACCACTGTTTTTCCCTCCTCTCCCTGGAGTCACCATGACCAGTCCCATGACCCTGCTCGCCGCCGCACAACACGTCCTGAATCAGTCCGGTGCGCCGCTGCACACTGGTGAACTCACCCGTCAGATGTTGGACGGCGGCCTGTGGACCACCCAGGGCCGGACACCTGAGGCCTCGGTGTACTCGGCGCTGTTCATGAGCCTCAAGCGGCACGGTCTGTCATCGCCCTTCGTTCAGACGGCGCCTTCAACCTTCGGCCTGCGGCCTATTTCGAACGTGATAGTGGTCCCTGCGGCTGTGGCCCAACAGGACCAGGAGACCGCTCCAAGCGAGGATCTCGCGCCTGTTCCGGTCACAAAGACCTTCCTGGATGCGGCGGAAGCCGTGCTGGCCAGCCTGCCCCCGGGCCAGCCGATGCGCATCCGCGAGCTGACCGAAACCGCCCTCAGCGAGGGACTGCTCGTCACCCAGGGCCTGACGCCGGTGGCCACCATGTCCGCGCAGCTGTATCAGGACATCCGCCGCCGCGCCATGCGTGGACAGCCTATGCGCTTCGAGCGCCATCAGAACGGCTTTGTGTCTCTCCATGGCGGAAGTGGGCAGGCCCAGACCGGAACACCAGACCTTGCCGCAGAACAGAGCACACCGCTGCAGACAGTCCTGCTGGCCCGGCTGCGCGCCATTGACCCCCGCGACCTCGAACTGCTGGTGGAGAAACTGCTGGCCGCCCGCGGGTACGTCACTGTCCAAGTCACCGCCTACAGCAACGACGGCGGCATTGACCTGCGGGCCGAGTACACCGACGGACTGATGCCGGAGCGGATCGCGGTGCAGGTTAAACGGCAGCAGGCCAACGTCGGACGTCCAGCGATTCAGAGCTTGCGGGGCAGCCTGGCTACGCATGAGCGCGGCCTGTTCGTCACCACCAGCAGCTTCACGACAGGGGCCAGGGAAGAAGCCATGCGACTCACCGCCGCCCCGATTGGCCTGCTGGCCGGCGAGGCCCTCGCGGGGCTGCTGATCGAGCACCGCATTGGGGTCCATGAAGTGGATGGGGAGCTGCGCCTGCGGGACAACCTCTTGGAGGACCCTTTCACTGAACCCAGGCTGGACGCAGAAGACCCCCATCTGTCACCGCTGCTCCGCGACCGCGTGGCCGCCGGGATGTGTGTTTCGGCGATCAACGAGAAGGGTGGCGACGCCAATCTTTGGGAGATCGACGATGAAGTGGAACTGCGGTTGTCCATGGAGGCCATGGCGGAGCTGCGGGTCAGGCCCGGGATGGCCACGGAGTGAAGGAGGACCAGTAAGTGACGCTGCCCCATTCGTCTTCGAGGGTTCCCGAGCCTCCTCGCCATGACGCTGCAAACCTGAAGAGGGGAGAGGGCCTGGCATTGACCACTGCTCCTCTTTCCTGCCGTGCACCACGCATCCACAGCCGCGCGAGGACTCGAAGCTGAGACTCGGGTCAGCTTGGCTGATCGAAGGCGGCGATGAGGCGCACAAGGCCCTCTTAATGACGGAGCCAGGCGTCCTCGTCCTCGCCTTTCTTGGTTGGCCAGTTGAGGTCTTTGTCTGTAGCAGGAAAGCAAGTGCGGCTGGCCCTTCCATCCGTCATGTCGGAAGACTGCAGTCAGCAACCAGGCAGAAGGCCCCAATTCAGGCATGGGGGATTGCGTTCCCCTCACGCTTTTAGGAGAGTGACCCTATGACGATTCACATTCGTGCCGTCTCTGATATCTCGGCAGTTGGCCAAGGCAACCGCCTCCTGATGCTCCAGGAGGACATCACGGGCGTCTGCTACACGGTGCGCGACCAGCTGGGCACCCAGAACCTGTACGACCTCACGCCCGCCACGCCGTTTGACCAGCCCTTCGAAATCGACGGCGCGGTCGTGCAGCCATGGGACAGCTTGGTGGCCAAGGCCCACTGGCGGGCCCTCGATGAGGGGCCGTGCCCGCTGCCGGAGCTGACCCCCGAAGCGGCGCGGGCAGCGATCGAGCGCTACGCGCGGGAACACTGGCTGTAAATCTTAAAAGCCGTACGGCAGCCCTGCATCCTCCAGGAGAGTGCGGGAGAAGTCGAGCACACGCCCCCTGGGCGGTTTCATTTAGCTAGGAGACAAGATGAATGAAGTTGAGAGTCTGGAATTGAGGGCAATCCTTAATGGCCTGCGCGGGGACCCCACATCGCTCGATGCTGAGAGCGAAGATCCCGTTTAAGACACCACAGGGTCAGGGTCGAGCTCAGGCGAACGCAACCAGCGCGGCGCGCATCCGGACGATGGCGTCGTCGTGCGCCCGCCAGGCGGCCTCATTCTTGCCTTCGAGCATGTGCGTAGAGCTCTTACCTTCGGCGCGGGCTTCCCTAAGGGCGGCCTCTTCAGCGGCGCGCCGTTCCCCGAAACCGGACATGGGGGTATCTGTAGTTGTTACCCGGCCCATCACAGACGCGTTGCGGCGCACTGGCCGTGGGTGAACCCAGGGTGACATTGGAGTGAACCCATAACGGTTCATTCCACCACCAGGAGGAGCCGCTCAACCGGGCCACCTTCAGAATCCTGCCTCCGTCCCGGGATCACGCCCCGGAACGCCTGTACAACGTCAGGAAAGGGATAGGGCGTTCAACAGAGCATGGAAGCGTTCCTTTCCCGCGCGGGCCCGTGCACGGCGGGCGATCCGGCGCTCCCGCGGAGACAGCAATCCCTCCTGGAGAGCCTGGTGGGCCTGGGCACGTCGATCGTTGATGCGCTGGAGGAGCTCACTTGCCCGCAGTGATTCGGGCTCAGATGCGAAGCTTTCCGCGGCAGAATTTTCAACAGCGCACAGGCCCTGACGTGCCAACGCCTCATCCCGGTCGCACGCCTGCATTTCCTGCTCGTAGTGCGCGAGGAGGCCCGCTGGAGAGCGACGATAACGCTGCTCTTCGATCCGCATCAGGTGAAGACGCTTGCGTTCCTGCAGGTGTTCCGCGGACCACTTGTCCAGGTCAAGGGATCGTCCCCAAGGATCGGTCAGCCCCACTGCGGCCTGCCGGGCCGCCGCAACCATCCGCGGTCTGTTCTCCTGCCAGCGTGCTCTGGCCATGGCCGTTTCCGATTCAGCAGCTCGACCTCCCAAGAGGGGACGCAGTCGCCCCATCTCCCCCTGTGGGGGCCACGCGGCAACTGGAACAAAGACAGCTGGGAGGGGCAGAGCACGCTGCGGGTCGTCGTGGGTATACCAGTTCGTGAACGAGAGACCCAAGACCCCGTTGCGCTCTTCCCGGGCCGCCCAAGCACTGTTGGACCCACATCCCCCATGGCCACACGAACAGGTCGCGGCCCGCACCACCTGAGTCCCGTCCGCCTCCTCCACATCTTCAGGCTGGACCTCAAAATAGGCGTCTTCTGGAGAAGGAGACGGATCACGCAGTCCAGCTGGATTCGCCGCCTGGGCCCTACGGAGCATGGCCCAGGCGAACGACGCAAACGGGAGACCGGCTACGGCCAACTGTGGAAGCCAGGCTGCCTGGGGCACGTCAGCCAGGTTGTCGTCAGGCTCCCAGTGGGGATGCGTGGTCTGCGTGAGATAGAGGAAACCAATCAGGGCTTCAGGCATTCAATCTCCGGCAGCAGGACGGCAAGAGGGCGACGTGTAGCGGCCACAACAGTTCTGTATCGGCTCCTGCCTGGATCAGGAAGATCGCCCCAGCACCCGAGGCACGAGCTTGACAGTATCGAGCAGGTCAGATGTGGACCAGAACGTGTTCAGGCCCGGTCTGATCCAGGTGTTGAGAGGGGTACAGACGCGTTGATGCGGTCCACCAAAGGCATCGCGTACTTAAGGTATCCGTCCAATGTTCCGGAACTCAATGCGTCACGGTTACCAGAGTAATAGAGGTTGCGCAGGAGCACACTCAGGCGCACCGCGTCTCGCTCCCGGTGGTCACCCAGAAATTCCCACAGATCTTCTTCATTCCCGTGGCCGTACACGAACAGCAGCAAATAAAGCGGCTTGGGCCGAGCCTTATCGGGAGGCATGCGTACCACCCGGATTGGCCAGGTCACCTGAGCCATTTCCCAGAGGGCCTGGTGTAGCGGGAGCTGCCGGCGCAGCGCCGTGAAGTGTTTCATGGCAGCGTCCGAGCAAAGAACTTGGTCCGTCGGGGCGACAGGTGTATCCCCCCTTTGAACTGGTCGCAGGGTAAAGGTGGCCGGAGCCGTCTGCATGAACGGCGACGCCGCGCCCAACGTCTTGATGCTGTGGTAAAGCGTTCTGGACATCGACGCGCTCGGAGTTTTCCCGCTGGTGCTCCAGAGGCCCTGGGCGAGTACGCGGTTGGTGAGCTCCTCCACGTGGAGGGGGGTTGCGGCCTGGTTGAGCACGATCTGCGCGGCCTGTGCAAGGGTTGTCGGGGCAGTGTGGGTCATGGTTTGTCCTGAGAGGTGGCAATGAGAAAGTCTTGGGCGTATGAATCGCCCGGTCAGGGCATTTCTGGAACAGAACACAGCTTCCTGCGTGTCCTGGCCTGTTTGCGGTGAACAATGGCCCGCTCCGGCCGGGGGAAGCACCCTCTCGAACAGCGTGCCGCGACGATCCTCCGTGACGGCTTGGAAGAACTCGGGGAACAGGCTGGGCACTCCCTTCCGGGCACAGCGCAGGTGATTTTCGGCGTGGGCGTGACACCGCTGGCTCGGCAGCACCAGCAGATTGCCGGGTTCATTCTTGGTGCTGTCACCGTCCCAGTGATGGACGATCTCGCCAGGAGCCAAAGGACGGGCCAGCAACTGCTCGGCCAGGACCCGGTGCAGCGAGCGGACCTCGCCCGCCGTCTTGTCCCGTATTTTCCGGTAGGTCTTGTGCCGTCTCACCCACTGGCCTTCTCACCTGTCAGGACACTTGAACGCCGAAGTTCGTCACCACCGCTTCCAGGCCGCCCTTGAACCCCATGCCCAGGGCGCGGAACTTCCACGCCCCATTGTGGCGGTACAGCTCGCCGAACAGCATGGCCGTGACCTCGTCGAAGTCCCGCTGCAACTCGAAGCGGGCCAGTTCTTCCCCGTCTTCCAAGTTCTGCAGGCGGATGTATGCACCGTCAACCAAGCCGAAGTGTTTGTCCTCGGCGTCATGGATGGTCGCGCAAATCACCACCTTGGAGATCTCGGCGGGGACCCGGTCCAGTCGAACAGTCAAGCGTTCATCGTCCCCTTCACCTGCGCCGTCTGTGTTGTCACCGCCGTAATGCACGCTCAGCGCTGGATCACTCGGGTTGTTGTAGAACACCAACTCCTCGTCGCCGCGCAGTTTTCCATTGGGCTGTACCAGCAAGGCGCTGGCGTCCAGGTCAAACGGGACAGTGCCTTCAGGAAAATTCCAGCCCAGACCTATCCTGACCAGACTCAGACCGGGGCGCTCCGCCGTTAAGGGGACGTTTGCGCCAGGCGTCATTACACCAGTCATGCGCGCCCCGCTTTGACCAGTTCAGCGTTCGGGCGCTCAAAAAGCCAGGCGATATCAGCCAGATCAATAAATGACAGATCATCTGCCGTAGGTTTGTGAATGGCCACCACGCGCTCGGCCTGATGCTTCAAGATCGTCTCAAAAACATTGCGTACATCGCGGGCATTCCCGAAGTTCTCCCCTCTGCTCTCATAAAGCGTCGAGAAGTGATTCTTCAATTGATGCTTGGCGATCTGTGTGGAGCTGTAACCGTGCTTATCGCACAGATATGTAAATATGTTGAGCAATTCCTCGCCATCATAGTCATCGAAATGAACAAATCGATTGAATCTAGAGCGAAGTCCTGGATTGGTTTCTAGAAACTCATTGATTGGCGCAGTGTATCCCGCCACGATAATGATCAAATCGTCTCGGTGATCTTCCATGGCTTTGAGCAGAGTGTTGATGGCTTCCTGACCATAAGAATCGCGAGCATCTGTTTTGAGAGCGTAAGCCTCATCAATGAACAAGATGCCTCCCCGTGCTGACTGAACAGCCGCCTGAACTTTACCGGCGGTCTGACCTAAATAATCAGCAATGAGGCCACTGCGGTCAACTTCTACAAGGTGGCCCTCTTCCAACAGGCCAATCTCACGGTATATTTGGGCAAGTAGCCGTGCAACAGTCGTTTTCCCGGTCCCGGGGTTCCCAGTAAAGACCATGTGGAGGCTTAGGGGCATGGCAGGAAGCCCCATCTCCTCACGGAGCTGACGCACGCGCACCAGATTGGTGGCAGCAACGACCTCCTGCTTTACACGTTGTAATCCAACCATAGAACGCAGTTCCGTCAGCAGATCATCCAAAGAGGGCTCTTTCTCCTCTTGCTTCTTTACCCTCTCAATCTCTTTACTGGTCCCCTTTTTCAGGGCTTGCCTTGTGACCTCACGGCATTCGACGGCCAAGTCGATGAGGTTCGAGATTATCTCACTTAAAACACGTACTTCCACTTCTAACTTGTTGCCATCCACCGCGATAACGATATTGCCGAACTTTTCGATAAGTCCGATAATCGCATCGGTATATCTGGTATTCTTGACTGCATCAAAATAAACGGCGGCTTTCAAAAAATTAGGCAGGGCAGTAGATTTCGAATGATTCCTGCTTGAAAGAACACGCAGGCGTTCCTCAATGGTTTTTTCGGCATTGCTAGAAAAGTACTGCTTGGCTAGTTCCAGCTCCTGTCTATGCACCAGTCCATCTGAATAAATAAGATGGCCCATCAAGCTCAATATGTAGATATACGACTCAGAGGGCAAAGTTCTTTCCTGTTCTCTGAGCGTCCAGACATCAGCGTCTTCAATTTCTTGAAGGTAAGCCTCGATTCTTCGCGATGTCTGCTGAGCGCGTTCTATCAGGGGATTCATAGCTCCAGATCTTAACAATTGGGCTTATAGAGGTCATCCTAAAATGACCTCCCCCCCAGTGTGTGTATTGCTTATCCTCAGGAGTTGCGTTTTGCATAGCGGAGTGAATAGCTATGGCAAGTGCAGTGACATAGCGTCCCTACGCTCTTCATAGGTGCCACTCTTGAATTCGCTTCGTCGCACGCAGACATCCTCTGCGCTGCCCGCACCCTTCTCTTGCAACTCCGGCCCACCAATACCCGCCTCACCCCACATGACGTCGGGCGCCTCACCCTTGAGGCAGGCTTGTGGGCGCTGACCGACGAGGTGCAGGCGAGAGAGCAAGGGTTGTACGGCAGCCTGCTGCTCCTGCAGTCGCCGCCCCCACGCCCACGCTCCTCCAAGTCCTCCCCGTCCACGCACCCTCCTACCCGTCCCTGGACCGCTGGCTCACGCCTACCGAGATCGCCGAGGTGCGCCACCGGGTGGGCGAACTGCGCTATCCCTGGTCTCTCGACGAGACGGTGAGATACGGGGTCATGCAGACGAGCTACCGGGTCATCAGGCCCTGCTGGATCAGGACCAGGCCTGCAACCCCCCAAGCTGCAGATACGCACTTATGACCTGCAGATCACGCTGGGAATGGCCTACCTGTCCCTCCCCGCCCTACGCGAGTGGGTAGACGGCCCGCTCAAGCTACGCTACGGGGCCACGGGCCAGCACAGGCGAGAAGCTGAAGCAGTCCACGCCGTGCTGCGACAGGCCGATCTGCCCTGGGCAAGGCGGGTGACGCTGCGTGAACCGAACACGCAGGTGGCGATGCGGGTGACCACGGCGTTTGCCAAGGCCCTGCGGCTCGCGCCACCTGCCGGGCTGAACTGCACCATCGCAGAGCTGCACACGAGGCCGCTGGCGCTCGACATCGCCGACAAGCAGGTGCGCGCTCAGATCCACCAATTGCTGCGAGACCGCGCCAACGTGTGTCCCTAAACTCGTCCGGGCTACCGCCTTCTGCCTTTGCCCCTCTTCCTGGCCCGGCACTCGATGCATGGATTTGACAGGAGCTGAATACCACCCTATATTGAAGGAATCAAGGCGGCCTGCGGGCCGCTTTTTCCTTATTGATTACGTTCCCCTATGCCGGGCCGGGCCGCCATGTTCTAACAAATTGGAACATTCCCCAGGATTAGAATGGAAGGGCACGACCGCTGCCCACTCTGTTGCACCTCTCGTCCCCGGTCGAGCAGGAGTCATCATGGTCAATATCCGCGTTGAGAACAGGAAGACTGGCACCAGCGGCATTTATTTCTTCTCGCAGGTTCCACGCATCGGTGAGTCCGTGAGGATTGGAACCACCGCTTACCGGGTGAAGGACGTGCAACACGTCGCGGGCGATCCTACCGACAACATCCCCCCTGCATTCACGCAGATTCTGGTCGAGGCAGGCTAGATCTAACGCACTTCGTGATCTGACCGCCACCGAACTGGCGGACCTCCGCGCGCGCTTATGCCGCCGACCATGGCCAGGGCGACAACGCTCCCTGTCCTGCCGAGCAGACCGCCCTGGCAGCCTACTTAGGCTGTCACGAGGACATGCGTGCCGCAGCCTTCGCCGTGTAGTGCGAGGAACTCGGCGGCGTCACTGAGGACGAGGCCGCGTACTGGCTGGACGTGGAATTCATCGAGCCGTGTCCCGAGGGCCGCACTGTCTAAGATCCGTTTCGGTGAGCGTATGGGAAGCATCGATGGGTTCATCCCCGTGTGAAGTTGTAGGCAGTGTAGATTTTGCCTTCTTCACGCCAACGGCACCGCCGCAAATGTGCCATGAAACGTGTGCGGCAGTGGTTATAGTGGGCCGCATTCATGACGATTTCACCCGATGTGTACGCCCAAGGCGTTGACGTCTTTTTGCAGCGTTCCATGGCTGAGTGGGGCCAAGGACTACGCGCCCACCACCAAGGTCTCACGGGTGAGCAGCCGGACGCCGGGCAGGTCCGCGCCTGGGCCAACTGTCAGTGGGTCTTACAAGCTGCCCTGGGTGAGCTCGCAGTGGATCAGCCGGAACTCTTGGCCTGCACCCTGGCCTTCGAGTACGAGCTGCCCCGTGAACGTGGGCGGCGTCCGGACGTCATCCTGCTGACCTGTGACCGGGTGTTGGTGCTGGAGTTCAAAGACCATCCTTTTCCCACTCCCGTGCAAGAAGCAGCACATGAAGACCAGGTGGCCGCCTACGCCCGTGACCTGCAGCACTACCACGCCGCCTCACATGGGCTCCTGGGGCGCCCAGTGCTGGTATATACCCAGCGCCCAGGGCTACAGGAGCAACGCGGTGAGGTGACGGTGGTGGGGCCCGATACCTTGAGGGATTACCTGAGGGCCGAGGTCCAGGCAGGCCCCCGGCAGTTCGATCACGACGCCTGGCTCAACGCGGATTACGCGCCCCTCCCCACCCTGGTCAGCGCAGCCCGCCGGCTCTTTGAACACGAACCCCTCCCCGCCATCCGACGTGCGGAGAGTGCCGGCATCGAGGAGACGGTGGCGGATTTGGTGGAGGCGGCCCGACAGGCCCACGAGCGAGGGGAGCATCACCTCGCCCTGGTCACCGGTGTACCTGGCGCGGGCAAGACCCTGGTTGGGTTGCAGTTCGTCTACGCCCGGACACTGGGGGAAGACGACGCCGCACGGGACGCGGTGTTTCTCTCGGGCAATGGTCCCTTGGTGAGCGTGCTGCAACACGCTCTGGGCAATAAGGTTTTCGTGCAAGGCGTCCACGACTTTCTCAAGCAGTACGGCGCCCACCGGAAGCGGCTTCCCGAAGAACACATCTGGGTCTACGACGAAGCTCAGCGCGCTTGGGACGCGCAGCAGGTCCTGGAAAAGCGTGGGCACGCGACAAGTGAGCCGGAGGATTTCCTCCGGCTTGGAGCCCAGATGCCTGGCTGGGCCATGCTGGTGGGCTTGATCGGTGAGGGCCAGGAAATCTACATCGGCGAAGAGGGAGGCTTGGCCGCGTGGAACGCGGCGCTAGAGGGCAGCGACAAGTCCTGGATCCTGCACGCCCCCCAGAAGATCACCCATCTCTTCCCGAACGCCGCGCAGGTGTTGAGCGATGACACGCTGGACCTCACGGTGTCCCTGCGCTCCCACCTGGCCGAAGACCTGTACCGCTGGGTGCGCGCCCTACTCGACGGCGAGGGGGGAGAGGCTAGAGAGCTCATCAAACGTGTTGAATCCCAAGGGTTCGAGGTGTACCTGACCCGTGACGTGGAAGCGGCCAAAGCCTACGTGCGGACTCGGTACGAGGACGCCGAGGACAAGCGCTACGGCCTGCTGGCGTCGAGCAAGGCGAGCAATCTCAAAACCGTGGGGCTTGACACCTGGAACCTGGGCATCAAGGCGTATCAGGCGGGCCCGTGGTTTAACAATCGTCCCACAGACCCAAAATCTTGCTGCCAGCTCATCCACATCGCTTCTGAGTTCGTGTGCCAGGGCCTGGAACTTGACTTCCCGATTCTGTGCTGGGGCAGTGACTTGAAGTGGGATGGGCAGGCGTGGTGTTCGCCTGTGCCCCGGACACCGGCGGCGGGGAAACGGGCGCCAGAAGATCCGCATCGTCTCCGGCTCAACTCGTACCGCGTGCTGCTGACCCGCGGGCGAGACGGGATGATCCTGTACGTGCCGGACCAGCGTACCTTGGACCAGACCTACGGGTATCTGCGGGAACTGCATCTTCCAGAATTGCCTCTGTAGGACGAGGATATATCGCTGCCTATGGCAACGCCGCCACTCCTGGATTATCCGAATCCAGTGAAGGAGCAGCGGGGCGACGTTTCACGTCGCCCCGCTGCTCCTTCAGCTACTGCGCAACAGGTCTTCAGGCGAGGCCGTTGAGGACGAAAGGGGCCCAGGCACTGACGGGTTGTTCCTCCGCGAGCATCCGCAGTTTCTCCTCCCGGACCGCGTCCTGCCAGGACGCGCCGTTCAGCCGCGCGGTGTACACATTCCCCATCCACTGCGGCGTCGTGGCGTCCAACACCGGCCACAGCGTCGTGATGGTCCGCTGCGCGCCGGCCAGGAATGCCGCTTGCGACAGACCCGCCACCCCCCGCCCAGCTGTCATATCCCCCAGCCCTGAGTTGCACGAGGAGAACGTCACCAGTTCCGTGCCGCGCAAATTCAGGCTCCCCAGTTCCCAGGCCCGCAAGACCCCCTGGAAGTTGCGCCGGGTGTAGCCGTCAAGCAGCACCACGGCCCGCGAGAAGGGATGCGCTGGATCGTACCGGGGATCGAGTCGCTCAGCCCGCTGGTACAGCGGGCGGGTCTGTTCGGCGTCCCAGACGTCTGAGTGCGTCGAGAAGTGCAGCACCCAGGGAGCCACCCCGATGTTCAGCAGGGTCTGCTCTGAAGCGTCGGGGCTCAGGTGAGAGACCACGGAGCGCCCGCGCTCCGTGAGCAGCGCGGTCAGCATGCGAATCTCCTGCTCAGTGCCGTTCAGGTTGCCGTAGCGGGGCAGACTGTCAGCTCCACCAGTCGTCATGACCGCGCTACGCGTCGCAAAGTGCACTGGTGCGGAGCGTAAGTCTGGAGGGAGATTCATAGCCTCGGTCTCAGTTCCCTCTTGATCGCTGTCGCCGTGTTCCTCGAAGGACTGAACGCCCAGCAGCACGGCAGGACTCGTGGCGCTTCCTGGCACGGACTCAAGACGGTGCAGGCGCAGCAGATCCCGAGGGGTAGGCACCAGGCGGGTACTGACCTGCGCCAG
Source organism: Deinococcus humi (assembly GCF_014201875.1). Lineage (NCBI taxonomy): Bacteria > Thermotogati > Deinococcota > Deinococci > Deinococcales > Deinococcaceae > Deinococcus > Deinococcus humi. Next base: position 70,400 of record NZ_JACHFL010000021.1, read on the forward strand.
CAGCGGACGGGCACCGGACGCGTCCGGTGCGCACAGCAGGTCCCACGGCAGACCGTACAGGAAGCCGTCGCCACTGATGACCAGTCGTTTGAGATCCTCTCCCAGGCCCAGCAGCCCGGCGATGGGAGCGATCAGGGACGCGTACAACCCCTGCAGGGGACGCAGCAAAGGAGTTTCGTGTAGCAGGAGGCCGGGATCCCCCAGGACTTGGCGCAGGTGGGCCACCTGCGCCTCAAGGTCTGACGCGGCGTAGCGGTGTAGGTGATGCCGTCCGTCCTGGTGCAGGATCTGGGCGTACACCGCGTCTTCCGAGACAAACAGGTTCAGCAGCGCTTCATCGTCCTGCAGAGCGGACTGCACCGCGGGGGGGGTGATCATGCGCAGTTGTAGTTCTTCGGCGAGCCGGGCCCCTTCGGGGTCCGTGTGAATCTGCCGCTCCAGGGTCTCGAGCTGGGCGGTAACCTCCTGCACCCGCAGGAGGTCTTGGGCGTCGGCGCTGTACTGCAAGCGCGCCATCTCAGCCTGCAGGGCCTGAAGCTCGTCGAGGCGGTCCCGGAAGGTTCCGGTAGCATTGGCCTGCAGGATGCTAGTCAGACCCTGCTCAATGTCAGCGTTGCCTTTGAATGTGAGCAGGGCAGTCACTGTGCTGGTAGGGAGCTGGGCACATAGAGTGAGTGTTTGGGCGAAGGTATCGGGCAGAGAGACCTGCGTGGTGGTGCCCGGTCCCCAGTAGGTTTTGCTAACGGTGGGGAACTGGTCGTTGTGCAAGTGAATGGTAAGAGCTTCCGTTGCAGCGGCGAGGGCATCCTCATAGCGGCGCATGTCTTTGAGGACGAGAGCAGTGTTCTCTAGGCTGACGGCAATGAACGGGTGCCTTTCGGGGAGGTTGGCCCGCTCAATGGTGAGTGCTTCCTCGTGGCGCGCAAAAGCGTCGTCGTAGCGGCCCAGTTCGTGGAGGATACGGGCACTGTTGTGTAGGCTGACGGCGAGGAACAGGTGACCTTGGGGAAGAGCAGCGCGCTGGATGGACAGGGCTTCCTCGTAGCATTCGAGGGCCTCGTCATAACGGCACAGTTCGCGGAGAACGCCGCCTATGTTGTTGAGGATGTCGGCGATATCTGGGTGGTTGTGGGGGAGAGCGGCACGCTTGATGGTGAGAACTTCTTTGTACTTGGCAAGAGCTTCGTCGTAGCGACCAAGGCCAGCGAGAACGCTGGCGCTATCCATAAGGTGGCTCGCAGGGTCCGGGTGTCCATGGGGGAAGGCGGTGCGCTGAATGACGAGCGCTTCCTCTTGGAATGCGAGGGCCTCGTCGTAGCGACGTAGATTGCGGAAGACAGCCGCGATACACTTAAGGGTGTCAGCGATATCTGGGTGGCTGTGGGGAAGGGCGGCACGCTTAATGGTGAGGGCTTCTTCATAACGGGCGAGGGCCTCGTCGTAGCGGCGCAGGTCTGTGAGGACGTTGGCGCTGTTGTGGAGGATGCTAGCGATATGAGGTTGCTTGTCAGAGAGGATAGTTCTTCTGATGGTAAGCGCCTTCTCATACTGTTCGAGAGCCTCGTCGTAGCGGCGCAATACGGCGAGGACATTGGCGACAAGAACGAGGCTGTCTGCGATGAGTGGATCGTTGTTAGGAAGGGTGGCGCGGCGGATGGTGAGGGCTTCCTCATGGATAGAGAGGGCCTCGTCGTAGCGGCGCAGGTCTTTGAGGACATTGGTGCTGTGGTTGAGAATGTTGGCGAACACCACTCCCCCCCGCATGGCCCGCCGCTGGGCTCCCAACGCAAGCGCGAAGACCGTCAACCGCGTGCCTGGTGTTTTCATGGCATGCTCTGCACGCCCCAACGCTTCCAGCACCTGAACATGTTCAGGGTAATTCCCCGGGTCTTTTTTCAGCAGACTGGTATGTGCGTTGCGGTACGCCTGTACCTGCCAATCAGCGGGCAAGCGGGCGATGCGGGTTAGTTCGGCGTTCAATCGGCTCATACTCCTCCAGGGGCGTCGGGTTACCGGCCCGACTTCAATCAGTTCAGGGGGCGGGTCGAATCCATGGCCGACGCGGCTTGTAACACTGTTACCTGGGCCACGTGCGAACTGGGATTGCCCCGCTGTTGTGTAGTTGAGGTTAAGCGATTTGAGCTTGGCATTAGTACTCGTAAGGCGTCAGTACTCGTAAGGCGTCAAGTTGAGCTTGCCTCAGTCTTGCGCATTTACAGTTAGGCCCCTGCGTTGGCGTTGAGCTGCTCGAGTTTTGCGGGGCCTTGTAACCCAGGGGCGAATGTCGGCGCTGCCGTCTGGTCTCGCTCCATGTTTTACTTATTCAGGCGAGGCCGTTAAGGACGAAAGGGGCCCAGGCACTGACGGGTTGTTCCTCCGCGAGCATCCGCAGTTTCTCCTCCCGGACCGCGTCCTGCCAGGACGCGCCGTCCAGCCGCGCGGTGTACACATTCCCCATCCACTGCGGCGTCGTGGCGTCCAACACCGGCCACAGCGTGGTGATGGTCCGCTGCGCGCCGGCCAGGAACGCCGCTTGCGACAGACCTGCCACCCCCCGCCCAGCTGTCATATCCCCCAGCCCTGAGTTGCACGAGGAGAACGTCACCAGTTCCGTGCCGCGCAAATTCAGGCTCCCCAGTTCCCAGGCCCGCAAGACCCCCTGGAAGTTGCGCCGGGTGTAGCCGTCAAGCAGCACCACGGCCCGTGAGAAGGGATGCGCCGGATCGTAGCGGGGATCGAGTCGCTCGGCCCGCTGATAAAGCGGGCGGGTCTGTTCGGCGTCCCACACGTCTGAGTGCGTCGAGAAGTGCAGCACCCAGGGAGCCACCCCGATGTTCAGCAGGGTCTGTTCTGAAGCGTCGGGGCTCAGGTGGGAGCTCACGGCGCGCCCGCGCGCCGTGAGCAGCGAGCTCAGGGTCCCGATCTCCTGCGCCGTGCCGTTCAGGTTGCCGTACCGGGGCAACTCGGCCGTGCCGCCGGTCATCACCACCGCACTGCGCGTCGCAAAGCGCCCTGGTGCGGAGCGCAACTCTGGCGGGGGATTCACGGCCCCGTTCTCGGGTGCCTCTTGATCGCTGTCAACGTCTTCTTCAAAGGACTGAACGCCCAACAGCACGGCGGGATTCATGTCGCTTCCCGGCACAGACGCAAGACGGTGGAGGCGCAGCAGGTCCCGGGGGGTGGGCACCAGGCGGGTACTGACCTGGGCCAGCAGGGGACGGGCACCGGACGCGTCCGGTGCGCACAGCAGGTCCCATGGCAGACCGTACAGGAAGCCGTCGCCGCTGATGACCAGTTGCTTGAGGTCTCCTTCCAAGCCCAATAATCCAGCGATGGGCGTGATTAGCGCCGCATACAACCCCTGCAGGGGTTGCAGCAGGGCCGCCTCGTGCAACAGGAGACCAGGATCCCCCAGCACCAGGCGCAGGTGGGCCACCTGCTCTTCGAGATCTGAGGCGGCGTAGCGGTGCAGGTGATGCCGGCCGTCCTGATGCAGGACCTGGGCGTAGACCGCGTCCCCCGAGACGAACAAGTTCAGCAGCGCTTCATCGTCGTGCAACGCGGACTGCACCGCGGGGGGGGTGATCATGCGCAGTTGCAGTTCTTCGGCGAGGCGGGCTCCTTCGGGGTCCGTGTGAATCTGCTGTTCGAGCTGCTGGAGTTGGCGGGTGACCTCCTGCACCCGCAGGAGGTCCTGGGCGTCGGCGCTGTACTGTAAACGCGCCATCTCGGCCTGCAGGGCCTGCAGCTCGTCGAGGCGAACACAGAAGGGACCAGTGGCATTGGCATGCAGGATGCTGGTCAGGCCCTGCTCGATGTCGGCGTTGCCTTTGTACGTCAGCAGGGCCGTGATCACATCACCAGGAAGCTCAGGGACCTCAGGATGAGTAGCAAGCTCCAGCAGGAGAGCCAGGGTGTCGGGCACGGACTCGTCGAATTCGGCCGCATCTCCCCACAGGGTCTTGCTGATTTGCGGGAACTGCTCGTTGTACAGCAAGATGTTCAGCGCCTCGGTGGCGTGGGGCAGGCCTTGTTCCGGCTGACCGAGCTCACCGAGAACGCGAGCCACGCGGTGCAGAGTCTGGGCAGTCTGGGGATGGTGTTTGGGGAGGGCCCCTCGCCAGATCTTGAGGGCATGCCGGTAGCTCTGGACAGCGTCGTCGTAGCGGCGTAGGTCCGTGAGGACATTGCCCAGGTTGTGAAAACTTAAGGCGAAGAGTGGATGTCCGGCGGGCAGGGCTGCCCGCCGGATCACCAGAGCTTCCTCGTGCTTTTCGAGGGCCTCGTCAAGGCGGTTGAGCTTCTGGAGCACATTGGCCAGGTTGTTCAGGCTGGCCGCGGTGAGTCGATCTCCAGCCAGCAGGGACTGACGTCTGATCTTTAGCGCTTCCTCGTGCTTTTCGAGGGCCTCATCAAAGCGACTGAGTTCGTAAAGTGCATTGCCCAGATTGTTCAGGATATTCGCGATGCGTGGATCTCCATCGGGCAGGGCCGCCCGTTGGATCATCAGGGCTTCTTCGTGCTTTTCGAGCGCCTCATCGAAGCGACGGAGTTCGTAAAGTGCAGTGCCCAGATTGTTTAGGCTGATAGCGATATCCGGGTGTCCAGCGGGCAAGCCCTCCCGTTTGATCGCCAGAGCCTCTTGATGCCCGAGAAGCGCCTCATCGAAGCGGCGGAGGTCGGAGAGCACGAGGGCCATGTTCATCAGGCTGTCCGCGATGAGTGGATCTCTATGGGGCAGGGCCGCCCGCCGGGTTGCCAGAGTCTCCCCGCGCATTTCGAGAGCCTCATCGAAGCGGCGGAGCTCGGCAAGCACAGTGGCTAGGTTGTTCAGGAAACCCGCGAAGACAACACCTCTGCGCAAGTGGCGGCCCTGCAGTTCCAAGGCGACCGCAAAGACCGTCAGCGGTTCATTGGACCCTTTGAGCGCATGTTCCGCCCGCAGCAGGGCCTCGAGGATGCGTTCGTGTCCTGGATAGTTCCCGGTTTCGCTCTTTAGAGACAGCGTATGGAGATTTCGGTAGGCGCCCACCTGCCGGTCCACGGGCAGTCGGCTGATTCGTTGAAGTTCTTTATCAATCCGACTCATGCAATTCCTCGCGCGGTGGGGCAGTTGGACTCTGGCGACTCCGGGCTTCAGTTCAGTGTGCGGTTGCTGTCCAGTACGGGCACAGTGTCCAGCACGGTCAGTTGCGCCACGTCTGCTACCGTCAATGCGCGCAGGAACTCCTGCGCTTCACGGGATACGCCCACCACACGTAGCTGGGCACCCTGGACGTCCAGCTGCCCGTGGGGCAAGTCCCCACTGAACGCGCCATCCGTGGTGGACAGGCGCACGACAGCGCCGGTGGACAGGGGTGGTACGGCGGCGTCCACCGTGACCACCCAGGTGTCGCCGTTCAGGGTGACGTCCGTGAGGTTCAGCACCTGAACCTCACCACTGCCCAGCTGGGTCACAGTCAATACCTGCGCCAGGAACGTGCCGTCCCACCCCAGGTCCGCGTCCAGCACCTGGTCACTGTCCACCTCGGTTAGCAACTGGCTCTGCGCGCTGTCGAGCGTGCTGTATTCGGCGTCCACAGCCTGCAGGGCGTCATGCAGTTCTATCCAGGCTTCCAGTTGGGGACGCACGGGACTGTCGGCAGGAACCAACCAGCGGTTCAGGACACTCACCTCACCCAGCACGCCAGGATGTAGGGCAGGGGCGGTACTGATGGCGGCCCGCCGGGTGGCGTGCTGCACTGGGTAGCCTTCCCGGGCATAGCCGGGAAGGTACAGATCCAGCACGTCAGCCACCACTTCGGTGGGTGCACTCAGGGTTTGGATCAGCTGATCGAGGTCAGCGGCCAGCTGGACCTTGGCTGCGTTGACGTCATCATTCCCAGAGCGGCGCACATTGAGCAGGGAGGTGCCAGCCTGGATGTTGGCGGCATGCTGACGGACCCGGGCGCAGACCTCATCGATCTGATGCTCCATGGCGTTGACCGGTGAGGGCTGGGGACTGCTGTGCAGTCCCGCTTGGAATCGATGGAGCTGGGCAACTTCCTGTTCAAACGGCGATGACATGGGGTTCTCCTTGGAAGGATAATGGAACATGGGAATTACGCCCTGTAGGGCGATATTTAAGTCTCGAACTGTGCTCGGATATGCCGTGGGGCGTGACCTACCGGCCAGTCGCCAACGAGGTAGTACACGACGTTCAGGTCCTCTGCCGATGGGAGGTTTCCTTCGGACAACACCAATCGCACTCGTTCAATCACCCGGCGGAACTCAGCGTCATGTGCGTGGTCACGGGTTTTCCTGTAGACCATCACCTTCTCTTCCGCCCTCTTGACTGCGGTCGCGTAAGCTTGCTGCCATCCTTTTTTCTCACTTTGCTGCGTGTTTGGTGGCAATCGGACGCCTCCTGTAGATGTTCCCGTCTGGCGGACGAAGGCTGGATCCGGCACCGTGACCCAGCTCTCGCACGGGCAGGGCTGCATCTCGAGATCCTGAGCGCGTTGCAGGCCGTATGCCAGCGATCCATCTGCCCGGCGATACTGGGCCACAGTTGCGAACCCACGCACGCTGAGTTCAGGGTGTGCGTGAGAAGCACGGATGACACTCAACGGCAAGTGGACCCACACGTGCATTGCCGGAGCCCGATCGAACCGGCGCCCGTTGATCTTTACAGGGCGCAGACACAGGTACCAAAGGGTTCTCAGCTGCTGGATATTGGGCTGAGTATGGGTTGGGGCAGGCTGACCGCTGAAATATACACGCGTGTTTTCAAGGGGCTGAAGTACATCTCGATTTTGGTTAGATGGCATAGGCTCCTGCTAGGCGGAAGGTGCGCGGACAGCGTACCCGTGAGATAACTTGGATAGTCAGAATGCCATGGAAGCTAAATCTAGTTAAAAAGTGGGAATTCTGGCCGGGTGGTGGCGTCAACTCTTGGTGAATGGACCTGAGTTATCGACCCATCTCTAGACGGGTTAGGATCCGTCTGGCTCAGGCAGTCCTGGAGGAAAATTTCTTCCTCCAGGTGCGTAGGGCACTCGAAGGCTGCTGTCAACTAGCGAGCGAAAGCGGTAATACCAGTGTCGGTGCTGTCGGTAGGCCTCAAATGGGTCCATCATCTGCAGGCTGTCAGACACGCCGTTGGTCGTCCCACCCTGATCAATGATGTAGCGCAGGAGACGCTGAGCGATGAACTGCGCGGATTGGGGGAACCAGTCGCTGACTCGGTAAACGCCCTGCTTTTGCAGGAAGCGCTGGACGGCCGGTGCCGCCCCGGCGTCTAATAGTTGCGAATTGGAGTCAAAGACATCATCGCGGGCCATCAGGAAACTTTTCGTTGCGAAATAGAGCGATGCGGCCTGATAAGAGGTGAGTTCAGGGCAATCCTCGATGTTTATGGGGTAATTTTCGTAGAAGTGCCGATATAAGTCTTGTTTCACAAGATGATAGAGCGCGACAGAGAATCCACTTGGGCCAGCCCCAACGATATCGAAGATGCTGTGAAGCTCAATAAAGAGTTTCTGATCAAGCTCCGCCTTGAAATCCTGACTGCCAACAATTTTGGTGTACCGGTAGGCTTTCCGGTCACCTTGAGTACTTAGGACTTCGAGATCGCCCATCGTGATGGTGTCGGTTGCCAGATTGATTGTTTTGAGGTCCGCTTTTCGCAACGAATGTTGGAAGAGTTCCGCCACCCTTTTCTGCCCGGGGCGTGAATGAAGTCGAGCAATAACATCGAGCACTCGAGTATCTGAAGAGGGCTGATCCGGCAGATCCTCCATAAAGATATCTAAGCCCAAAAGTAGAAACTGGGCACAGGTGACGGGCTTGTAGTTGGTGAGGTTGATTCCATAGTGCGCCATGATGTTCAGCACGGCGCGTGCGGCGGTGCGGCTGTTTTTGATGCGTTTGGGGTCAATACTCATCAGGTAGGAATGCTCCGTGCTGCACAGGAATTATGGACGAGTGAGAGGGAGTGACGCTCCTCTCTTCTGAGATCTGAATAAAGTAGGGCTCCGACACACTTTCGCACATCAAACATTCATCTGAGTGCAGATTTGTTGCTAACAGTCGGCGCACGTGTGATCCCCTTGTATATGACCGGAAATTATGCCTCTGGCTCCGTGAGTTGAACAAAGATCATCTCCAAGAAGCTAAGTAGATCGCGAATAGTTTTTAGATAAATTGAGCGTCCAGAACCGTTAAGGCCGCGTAGAGGGCCTTGCGCAATTCGGCGACAGTGTCATAGC
>NZ_JACHFL010000022.1 GCF_014201875.1 Deinococcus humi
GTTTGAATTCGGCGGTGTAGGTGTTTCTGGTCGTCATGGGGTTGCCTCCTATGGTGAGGCTTAACTCCACCGACTCAAAACTGGCTCAATCCCACAGGATTTGATGGATCTTGATGTGTCGGGATTTCACGAGTCGGACCACCAGAGAATCAAACGCGTGACCGTTCAGGGCTGGGACGCAACCGAGTGGACCATCACCCTCGTAGGTTGAGGGGTTGCGCCACATTCCTTTGAACGTGAACTTCCGATCACACGAACGCCCACCATGGGTCTGGTGCAGGCGGGGGTGAGCTTGCCGGACGTACGATAAGGACTTGACCATGCACCATGCTTCCAGCCCCTTGCCGCCCCACGAACATCTCCGCCAGCTCCATCAGGTCTATGGCCCTCTGAGCCCCGCATTTGTCGCCGAAGAATTGCACTGCACGCTGGAAGAGGCCGAACATCACCTCTACGGACGGCATGCCGCCGGATACTGCTGGGTCAGCCTGGCGGATCTGGCCCACCTGGCGGCGGTCAGCCCCATTGGGTTGAAGCGCTGGGTGCGGCGACATCACCTCCAGAGCGCACCGCAGCGGGGCCAGGGACGCAGTACGCCGCTCTGCATCCACCTGGATGATGCCCGTCACTTGCTGTACCTGAAGCCAGGCACCCAGCAGGCGACGGCAGACGCGCTGCCCCGTGTGAAAGCAGAAGACTTGAGGGCTTCTCCCATCCCGAGACCGGTCACTCAAGCCGCTGTGGTGGATGTGGACTGGCAGCTGGCGCGGCAGGCCGCGTGGCCCATGACCGTGGACCGCCTGGCGGAAGCGGTCTACGGGTCCCGAGCCGCACAGGCTCGGCAACAGACCCAGAGAATGCTTCGGCGCTGGGAGGCTCAGGGACGCGTCGTCTGCTTCGCCCGGGGCCTGTATGACCTGGTGCGCCCAGTCGTCGTCCTGGACCCAGCACGCTACGGGCGCAGTGTGTTGGCAAGAGAGGAACTCCGGAAGCTGCGCGCCCATCACCCTGAGATCGCGCACTGGCCCAGCAGGTCCCTGGCGGCGGCCTGGCGAGCGTACAGCCGCTTCTATGCTGGGAGGCTGCTGCCCGTAGCGGACCGTGGGGAGCCGACGTTCCTGGAATACCTGCTGGTGGGTCAGTTGAATTCAGAGGGAGTGCCCGGCGAAGTGGACGCCCGGTACGAGGAACTGTGCCGGGAGGCGGCCTTTTACCGCCTGGTTCCTGCGCCGCCCCAGAACGTGGTTGAGACGGAGCAGCCTGCACTGACCGTGGAGAACATCGAGGCTGGCCTGATCGATTTTCAGGCAGCAGCCGAGGCAACGCGGTTGAAGATGCAGCGCCACTCCAACCGCAAACAAGTCCCGAGCAAGGACCGCAGAACAACGGGGTCCAGAGATTTGCAGGAGAGTGTGTAGCTCAGCCGTTCCCTGTGGCGGACACAGGCCGGGCGTGCGCAGCTGAGGGTGAAGAGGAGGAACGAGACAGATTTCAGGGAGGCCCGCCCCAGGAGCCCTGGCGGTCAGAGAAGTTCTCTGACCACGGTCTCGGCCAATCGTAGGGAGTCTGAAGCATCAACGGCATCCTCGCCCTCGCTGTCGCATCGATCGCTTTATGCTGGATCATGTCCCACAAACTCGTCTGGCTGGCTCCCTTCTTTCTGGCCTCATGTGGCCTGGTGCCTTTGCCCGAGCAAACCCAGCCCGACTTCTATTTCTGGACGACGTCCGAGGCTCAGCCGCTTGCACCGGGCACGGTTCTGTACTTGCCGGACAACCAGATCCAGGCCCTGGACCTTCCCAACCTGCCGTACCAACGGGTGAGTGTGGACGCTGAACTGACCGCCATGGGGTACAGCGCCGCCCAGGATCAGCGTTACCGCCTGGAAGTCTTCGTCGCGGACCATCGGCCTGATTGCCCAGTGATGACCAACGACACTGATCCGCCTGTGGACAGTCTGGTGTGTGACGGTCCAGCAGGTGGTCAGGCCCTGGGTGAGGTGGTCTTGCCACGGGATGTCGTGGTGCCTGTTCATCTGGAAGGGCCCATCCTGGACCGCGCGGTTCAGCAGCGCCAGCTGTATCTCGGCGTGCGCCTGCTGGGAGAACAGCTTCAGTTGGACGAGTACGTCAAGGTGTCGCGCATCCGGCTCAACGGACGGCTGTAGATGATGGCTAAGGCTGTGACCCTCGATGTCCGTGGCTCCCGAACAGATTCAATCCGCCAGGCCTGCGTCTCACTCAGAAAGCCCAGAGCAATGGCTGTCCATCCAAGGCTCGCCAGATCTGAGGTGTCTTCGGCAGCGCAGAGCTGCAATATCAGACAGTTCACGGTGGCCGGGTGAACCTGAAAAAGCCGCGCAGCCTGCGCCACGATGTCGCGCCTCTCGTGCACACTGCTTTCTGGTGAGCTTAGCGGTAGACGATCTGGCGCAATTCGAAGATACTCATGGGCTGAGCATCGGACGGGCAGGAAGTGGGATCCGCCGTCTGCGGACAACCTGACGCTGCAGTGTCTTGGCAACCAGGCTTGAATCTCTTCCGTAGTCATGGTGCCTTCAGCGTAAGCGTCTAGCATCGTCAGCATCTCCTTATCGAGGGACAGTCCTTCTGTCTCATCTCAGGGTGGTTCATGGCCCTCCCTTCATCGTTCGTAGCCGTAGGACCACTCCCATTGCCGCTGGTAGCCGCGGTCTTCGTCGTAGCTGCGCTCATGCTGTGGGACAGCTCAGCTCTTTTTGCTGATCACCACCAGTCCGTCGCTTGAGCTGTGGCCTGCTGATACAGATTCAATAGCTTAGTGACTGTTTGTTCATCCGACGAACTTTCAGTCGTGGCTCTAGCACACTGAAAGTGGCGCCTGCAGACTGAGTGCATGACCCCAACTCCAGCCGACGTTCAGCGCCTCACTGATGCGGACACTGCTCGCGCTCTGCGTCAGAATGTCCAGTTTCTCAGCCTTTTCCTAGAGCCCCATTCACCCAGCGAGATTGCAGCCTCGGCAGGCATGGCAGCCAATCTCGCCCACCATCACACCCGCAAATTGGCTGGGCTTGGCTTATTGCTGGAAGTGGGACGCGATGGAGGCAAGGTCTTTTATCAACTGGCGGCGCGAGAATTCCGAGTCCCCCTTGACCTCCTGCCGGAGGGCAAGGGCACGGTCGACATTCAAGGACTCAGCGAGGGCTTCTCACGCGCCTACGAGCGGTCCTGGACGCTCATGCATCAAGGCGAAGAAGATGTTTACGGGTTCGGCTCAGGCGGACACCCTGTGCCCCTGCCATCCCCACCCGAGAGCCCATGTCTGGAAGCCTACCCGGCCCATCTGGACTCGCTGACATTGCGCCTTTCGTCTGAGCGCTATCAGCGGTTGGTCCGTGCTCTGAGCGCTTTGCTGACTGAGGCCTATACCGAGGGCCAGACGCCAGAGGGAAAATACTGCACGCTGGCGGTCCTAGGCTTTCAGTCTGAGCAGGAAACGGGGCGCAATCATCTTTCCCGCAACCTCAACAGCTTTCTCGGCGCAGATTAACCTCTTCTCTTTCCAATGCCATTCATATTCAGTGGAAGGCCAGATCCTATAGACGTGACGCAGAATCTGGCTTTTGGCCGTGCCAGATAGGGTCTGAAATGCAGGGCGTCAAGAAGTGAATCAACAGGGGAGCTGCTGATTCTGGGGAGCAATCTTTCGCTTGCTTTCAAAGGCTTCGTCGTACCGCACTCCTGAAGTGACGACCGCAAACCCAAGGCTGAGCAACTTCCGTCCCAAGGCCACCGATGCGACTTTTGCTGGCTTTCCCCGAGCACGGCGCTGCCGATCGTACTGTCCTACAGGGCCTTTGCATGTTATGGCCCCGACGGCGGCAAGAGCGGCGGTCTGGGCCAGTGCAGCAGAGAGAGTCAGTAAGGTCAGGAGTGAAGTGGGACGGTTCATGGCACCTCCAGCGACAAGGAGAAGTGAGGGATCAAAGCGCAGTGGATTCGGGTGCATCATTTCAGATGACTGCTGAACCATTCGACACCACCACGCTGACCGGCACCTGGCCGTCTTGTGTGCTTGGCCGTGGCCTGGTCATGGGATGGCATTCCCGCTCTCAACGCTGATCTGTGCGCCGCCGAGGGCAGTGACGAGGCATGGTTCAGGCGATCTAGGTTGGCCTGGATCTCGTCTCTGCAGTGAATCAGTTGCCTCAATTGTTGCGCCTACACGGGTCCTGCATAGACTGAAGCCATGGCCCCTGTTCCTGCCCTGACGTGCTTGGAAGCCCTGGCGCAGCTGACCGCGCTCGTTCAGCATTTCTCGCCGCGCGCCGTCGCCACAACTCCAGACTGGGCCGGCTTCCTAGTGGGCCACCTCCCCACCTTCGAGCAGGACATGACCGCCTCAGTCCTCGCCGCCCAGCTTCAGGCCGCCTTTCAACAGTTTGATCCTCGCTTGCAGGTACTTGCAGAAATGGCTCCCGAGTCTCTTCCCCTGGTGCCCGCCCGAGAGGTGACGTTCGTCCTGCACATTCCTTACGGGGACGTGGAACGCGAGATGGTCCTGCGTCCCCCCCAGCTCGTCACCCTGCACCTGGAGGATCTGGCGGTTCAGGAGGTCACCGTCACGGACCTGCCCGTGGTGGGAACGGTGAGGGTTCCCTTCCCAGGGTTTCAGCCCCGCGTCTTTCCACTCCCTGGTGGCCTGAGCGCGGTCTTCCCCCTGACCGAACCGGGCCACCTGGAACGGGATCCAGAGCCGTTTTCCAGCATGACGTTGGATCCGCAGGACAAACGGACCCAGATGGCCTCGGTGATGCTCCTGTGGGGAAAGCTCAGGTTCCTGTACCCCTACTGGACGGAGCTGAGTGTCGACTGGGACGCGGCGCTGCGCAGGGCCCTGCAGGAGGTCACCGACACGTGTGACGACGAGGACTTCACCATCGTCCTTGAAGAGATGCTCGCCCTTCTGGAAGACGCCCACGTTTACGTGCGTCCGGCGCATCTGGGGTATGCGGTGCATGCCCTGCCGTTCTGTGTGGAGTGGATCGACGGGCAGCTGCTGGTAAGCAACACCGAACTGAACGCTGGTCCCGAGAGAGGGGCCGAAGTGCTGGAGTTGGACGGCGAAGACGCCCTGACCCTCTACCAGGGTTACGAGGCGCGGGCGAGCGGCATCCCGGAAGTGCGGCGCTACCGGGCCTGCACCCGGCTGGTGGGCCGCGATGAGGCGCAGTCCGTCCGGGTCACCTGGCAAACGCCGGCGGGGAAACGACAGTCCAGCGTGATTCAGACACGTCCAGGGCGTGAGCCGCGGCCCGAACAGCGGCCAGAACCGCTGACGACGTTGGAGATGGGAATCGGCTATCTGGACTGGACCCGGGCGGAACAGGACCGCGAAGCGGACCTGCTGGCACTGATCGGGGAAGTGAACGTGCTGATCGTGGACGGGCGTGGCTATCCCACGGAGTTGGCCATGACCTTGTTCAGGGCACTGGCACGGCAGGAGATGGGGCTGCCCGCCTTGCTGGTCCCCGTGGTCACGTCGCCTGATGCGCACGATCTGAGGTTCAAGGACATCGCCAAGCCCTGGTTTCAGCCGAATCCGGCGCGTCCGGACGTAACGCTGCTCTTCCTGACGAACGCGCACGGCACGCAGAGTTATGCCGAGAGTCTGTTGAGCATGGTGGAGGCGTACGGCCTGGGCCAGCGTTTCGGCAGTCGATCGGCGGGGTGCAATGGCATGATTGCGGTCCTCGAGCTGCCCAGTGGACACCGCGTGCGCTGGACGGGCGTCAGGACCCTGCGCAGTGGCGGGCGGCCCTTGTTCCGGGTGGGGATTCCAGCAGACCAAGACGTCAGGAGATCCAGAGCGGGAGTCGTGGCGGGAAGGGATGAGGTGCTGGAGGCCGCACTCGGCGAGGCCAGGAGGGTGACCTCTGCGGGGGTGTCTTCAGATCCACACGCCGAACCACGTTCAGGCTCAAAAGAGCGCTAGGCCGTACCCTCACGGCGCGCTGGGTCCAGCAGGTTAGGGACAATGGCTTCCATCGAGGCGGCGTCCACTCCCGCTCTGGTGGAGCCGGGCCGCAGCCTGTAGAAGATCGACACGATCCTGGGCCACGAGACCCCAGCACCACCTTACGGCGGGCCTGCGAGACAAGCCTAGGCGCTTGGAAAAGAGAGGCTTTCAGGAAAGGCCGGCAGCCCAGGGAAGTGTCCCTGAGAGATCATCTAAAACATATAAGGAGGTGGATGGGCGGGGAGGGCAGTACCGTAGAAGTGATGCCGCCTCTCCCCCATTCCAAAGCATGGTACGCCCACCTCGCTACTGAGCTCGGCGGGTACCACCATCCGTGGCGTCGTGTCCTGGATGGTCCTGATCCAGAACAGACCTTTGACCTTCTGCTGGAACAAGTGCTCCGTCCGGATGCGCGGGTTCTGGAAGCCGGCTGCGGTCACGGCCCGGATGCCGTCCGATTCGGTCAAACGGTTCAGCAGTGGATCGCCTACGATCAGGTCCCGGAACTGCTGGAGATGGCCAGGCGCAACGCCCCGCACGCCGTGTTTGAGGAGTGGAATGGGAAGGATGCATTGCCAGCCGCGTTGCAGGACCCATTTGACGTCATCGTCTCCCGCCGTGGGCCGACGAGCATCATCTTGCGTCTGCCTGAACTGGCTGCCCCGGATGCTCAGTTTGTTTACGTCGGACCCCGGCTGACCGTGCCTCAGGTGGCCGAACGGCTGACGGCTGTTCAGTGGCGCATCGTGGCAGAGTGGCGCATTTCTGTGCAGGCCTATGCACCGACCTGGGAGGACTGGCGGGTGCGCGGTGCGTGGATGGACGAGCCCGTCTCCAGAGCGGACTGGGAGGCAGGCGTCACCCCACAAGGCATGCCCTACCGGGAAGAACGGTACGTGGTCCTGGCGAGAGCGACATCGTCTGCCACAACCCTGCCAGAACTGTCATAGGTCAATTCATTTCTCGGAGCCAACAGTGACAAGAGTCAAATTTCGGATCACCAAGGTTAAACCTTAGAATTTCCGGAATTGAATATGTTCATTCAGCCTACCTGACAACGAAATCTACATCACTTAGAACTGCGGTAACTTTTCCGTTGGATAGAGAAGCACCACACCGAGCACCGATGAAATTTCGCGCATTGTTATAGTAGGCCGATAGCTGAGCTGTACTCACCCGCCCTGGGGGTTTTCCTCCAGAGCCTCGTGTTCCCACGTAGCTGAACTGAAATTGATTGATAGTGATCGATTGCGGGTCAGCATATAGCTCGTTTAATTTTGATTTGCAGGCCGCTTCAAAATCTTCACGTAGGGGCAAATTTCTGTCCTCCTGTACAAAAAATATTGTAAGGAGCACAGATGGTACAATAGATACCGAAACTAAAACATTGGCTTTTACAGCAGATTTATGTCTGTGCATATTTTTATGATGTCATCCTCTATTGTTTATAAGTATGTCTTAGCTGTACTTCGGGGAGTATTCATCAGGATTATCCCAAACAGATCTACGATGCTGACCGTATTTAGAAGCCCTGAAGAACCAGTAGACAACAGGCAAATCAGCCCCGAAAGAGTCGTTACCAGTTCGGCCCGGATCGTTCTGGCCAGATGACTGGAGAGGTACGCACCCGCCAGAACCAGACGCCCAGTCCCAGGGCACACCCCAGCGTAGACAGGGAGAGCAGCGTCCAGAGGGTGGAACTGACACCTTGGAATCCGGTTGGTACCTGCGGCATGCAGGGGGAGCCTTCAAATCCAGCGCGATCAGTCCAGGGCAGGCGCTGCCCAGTGGGCAGCGCTAATGAGGATCTCAACTGAGCCTCGGACGGGAAGACCAGCAATTGTCGCTTCGTGACCTGCACCTGGACGTAAGGTAAGTGGTCGTGCAGCCTCAGGAAGGGCTGGCGATTCCAGCAGCCGAAGGCCACGATCTTCGGTTGGGTGGCCGTATCATGGGCCGGGTCCAGGAAGGACGGAGCGTCTGATGAATCGAAGCTGGTAGCAAAGTATCCGCCGCCAAGCGGGGTCTTGAACGTGTCCATGCTGCCCCTATCCCAGTCCTGACCTCCAGTAAACATCCAGGGGGAGACGAAGAGAAAGCCAGTGACGAGAATGAGGACGGTGGGTAAAAGTGCGGCTGTGAAAGTCAGAGCAAGGCTGCCACGACGCCCACGTGTAGAACGCCAGCAAATCAGCCCGAGTAACGATCCAGCACAGAGGGCCACGACGAAAAGCAACAGCAAGTGCAGCAGCAGAAACACGAAGGTGAAGCCCATGCCGAAGTGTAGGAGCACCGCTTCAGGCGGACTGCCGTAAATGTGTCAGCAAGAAGGCCAGTAGGTGCCGGTTCAGAAACAACGTCCCCATCCCTTGCTGTCAATTCCACTTGAGTCTGTCATCAGCCCCTGCATCCAGCTCGACCACCATCAATACGGAGGCCGAGGAGATCTGCAAGGACGGAAAACTGGTGCCCAAAACCTGAAGCGCCGGTGCTGACCGACCTTCAAAACGAGGCGTGAGCTTTGTCAATGTCTGCCAGGATGCGCTGGGTTCAGTCCTCAGGCGCCTACTCCTCAATCAAATTGTTCAGTACCCGGTGCAGAGGCTGCACGACAGAGCGTATTCCGGCGCTGCCGTCCTCGGTCAGTCGCAGGAGCACCGCTGCGGTCATGCCCTGTTCTTCCTGTCCCGTCCGGTGCTGGAACGCCACCATGCTGGGGACGAGTTGCAAGTGATCCAACCCATACGGCAGATCGAAGCTCAGCTTCCCTTGAGCGTCTACTGGGGCGAGATCGAAATCGAAGACCAGGTGGCCCTGTTCTTTGTGGGTGGTGACCAGTGCATACACTTCTCCTGCCCGGCCCACACCATTTAGCCGGTAGTGGCTGCGGATGGCTGAAGGATACCAGCGCAGATTACCGGGATAGACGCGGTCCGGCTGATGTCCGAGCACCTCCGCGACGAAGGGACCGAAGAACCTGGCGTAGATGTTGTAGGCGTCCGTTGGCGCGGCTGCGGTGCCCAGCTGGAGGGCCACTGAACCGAGGTGGAGCACCGGATTGGTCCAGCCCTCCAACTGCACGGAGAGACCGGCATCGTGGGCCGCCTGGATCAGCAGGTTGGCGTCCAGGTAGGTCTTGTGGTTGGTGGTGTTCGGATACAGCGTGGGGAGGAGACCGGAGATTGGGAGGTTCGGGTAGATCGTGACCGGGCGTTTGCCTTTCGGAAAGGTCAAGGTCCAGTGATCGACCGGCCCTTGCACGCTGACCCCTTCCTTCTGGAGCTGGGCCTTGAGGCTGTTGACCTCGACGTACTGCAAGCTGAGCTCGGGGATGGACGGGACCGGACCCTCGACCTGTGCCTGACTGTGCGGGAGCGTGAGGATCAGGGTGACACCGAGCAGGCCGAGCATGCCCAGCGAGGTGAGCCAGGAGACGGCGTGCACCTGGAGCAGTCCCCGGTTGACCGCGGTAGGTGCGCCGAGTTCGGCAAGCACCCGGGCCTCTGCGGCCTCTTCGCTCAGCCCGAACGCCTGGTGCTGGCGCATGCGTTCGTGGAGGTGACTGGACAATTCGGCCTGGACGGCGTGGCGGGTGGAACCGGTCAGGCCGCGGGTGGCCTGCCGGAGATAGCGTTCAGTCGCGCGGCTCATGCCTGACCCCCAAACGGCTGCATCGCGGCGGAAAAGGCCTGCCAGGCCTGCTGGCGGCGGGCAAGGTCGGTGCGGCCGGCTGGCGTGAGGTGGTAGTACTTGCGGGGGGGACCACCGGTGGGGCTGGGCTGGAGGTCAGCCATCAGGAGGCCCTGTTTTTCGAGGCGATGCAGGGCAGGATAGAGGGTGCCTTCCTTGAAGTGGAAGTGACCGGCGGTGAGGGCATGGACATGTTGAATGAGTTGAACGCCGTAGAGGGGGGCGTCCTTGAGGCTGGCGAGGAGAATGAGGTCGAGGTGGCCGCGAAGGGTGTTCTGATCCATAGCACTCCTCTTGATACTTTGTATGTCTATACATAGCCACACAAGGTATGAAAAGTCAACCTCACCATGTCGTGGTGCCGGCTCAGGTCTCTCGGTCCGCCGGGCGTCAGTGACTCCCAAATCCTGTCCCGAGGCTGAAGCCCGTCGCCCAATGAACAGGTCAAGCTCTAGGGAAGGGCGTCTGGAAAACCCCTGTTCAGCCTCCCGCGAATGACCTGGACGCAGCGGAGGGCAGCAGGTGGTTGCGGATCAGCAGGATCTGCCCCCGATGACTGAGCTCGTCCTCAAAAATATGGAACCAGGCCCAACGGAAATTCACCAGCGTGCCGTCAATCAAGGTGAACTCACGGTCAAGCCACGCATCATCACAATGCGCAAGTCGCTGCAAGCTGTCCTGGCGGACCTGCGCGAGCAAGGCCTCGTACTGGTTCAGTGTCCAGCCGGTGTACTGTTCACGCGCGGCGGCCCCCAACTGAAGGGCAGGGCGCCACTGTGTCTTCTCCTGAGCGGTGGGCTCGCGCCGCTCGAACGTGGCCACACTGTAGGCCCACTCCACAGCCGCGATATGCGCCAGGAGCGCACCGATGCTGTTGCCCTGTGCACCAGGTGCCCAGTCCAGCTGCGCCGGCTCAAGTCCGCGTACAGCGGCCAGTGTGGTTCGGCGGGTGTCCTGCAGCATCCCCACCAGGGTACCTATTTCAGGTGGAAATCCCTTCACGGGAGTGAGGCGGTGATCGGACGGCATTGCTCAAGATATCGCCCTCATGCATGAATACACGCCGATTCTGCGTGATTTTTCCGGGGAACAAGTGCCCTTTTGGGTAACTCCATTTACCGGAAGTCAGGCTGGCCTGAAGTAAGACATGGAACCGAAACCTGCGCTAGCAACCGTGTTAAGCAGGTTTCGGGCGAAATCTCAGTTCACACTGGCTTCAAACATGTTCTTGCTCTGGCGTGATTGCTCTCGTAGCGCCACAAGCTCAGCCCCGCCGCGTCAGCGTCAACCGCGCGCCCACCAGCCTAAAGCCGGCCCGCTCCACATTGCGCTCGCTGCCGGTTCCAGGCGTGACGAAAACGCTGGCGAGGCTTGCACCGGCCGCTGCGGCGCCCTGCAAACGGTGGGCCAGCAGCGCGGTTTGCAGTCCGCGTCCCCGGAACTTAGGCAGCGTGGCGGTGCCGTGAAAGGCGGCGATGCCTTCGGTGACGCTCAGGGCAGCAGTGGCCGCAGGCGTACCGTTCACGTCTGCCACAAACAACTGAGTGCCTGGCGCGTGTCCCACCACCATCATGATCTTCTCCGTCCCTAGCCCGAAACCCTGTGCGGCTAGGGTTGCCCAAGCGTCGGCCTGTTCTTCTCGAATATCGGCAGGCTGCCAGGCAAAGTTGCCTGACAGATCATGAATGTAAACGTGCAGCACGTAATCTAGGGCGTAACTGCGTTCCCTCAGCATAGGCAGGACTGGCGACGCGAAGGCCGAAAGCAGATGCAGCGTGGTGGGCTGAGCGTGTCGGAGACTGAACGCCTCGAACTCCTCAAGTTCCGTTGGTGTGAACGGGCGGGTGCCGTTGTGCCAGCCGGTATCCACCGGCAAGTCTGGGCCAGCGTGAACAGCGGTTAGGGGGCCAAATCGCGCTGTCTCTCCTGTCTTCCCATAACGTGCATGGGCCGTTGTCTCGGCGTGGGCCAGCCGTTTCAGCAGCTCCGTATTCATCCCGTCAACCATATCTCTTGAGGTCGTAACCTGCTCTATCCCTCCTATCGAAAGGGCAGCGCCCGTAATCATGGCCTTGACTTTCACTTCTCGGCGTCTAGTTAGGGTATACCGCCCGAGGGAAGACGGTAAGGCAGGCAGGTCAAAAATCTGCTGACAGCTCAGTGTGATGCCTTTTCGGTAAGGCCGTTTACCAGAAGCCAGACCCCAGAGCTAACTTCGGTTGTCCCTGGGGCAGGCCATTCGGCAACCTCACTGACCAGCAGCCTTCAGCCGTTCAGGCAGATCGGCTCTGAAATTCAAATGAGGTTGCAGAGCGTCTCTGGTCAAAAGACAGGCACTGCCGGGTTCCGGACCAGCGCTCCGCACCAGGGAACCAGAAGAGGGTTGCAGTGTGCGTTCCTCCAAGATGGGCCTCGTTTCCCAAGATAAACTGCGCTCATCTTGCCGTCCTCCCAGAACTCCGCCTGCCGTGACCTCGCTCCGCCCGGCACTGATCTTCACGTGAGGCCCCTGGGCCGCCCGCGCACATGACGCAGACCCACGGGGAAGCCCTGGACCTCTTCGTGGCCTTCACCGAGGCCGCAGGCCAGATCACCGATCTCGACGACCTGGCCCATCTCGCGCTCGAGACCCTGCGGACGCTGATCCCCGGCGCGAACGTGGCCTTCACCGAGCGCACCCCCACCCACTGGCAGTTGCGGCAATGGACCGACAACCTCGCCCCGGATCTGCTGGCGATGGCCCAGCAGCGCGGCTTTCCCCTGGAGACCCCGGTCTTCGCGGAGCTGGTGGGCACGGGGCAACCGAGCTTCGTGGATGGCTGGCGGGCCGCTGAACAGGCGGTGGCCCACACGGAGCAGTTTCAGGCCGTGGCGCACTACCCCATCGTTCAGGGCAGTGAAGTGGTGGCCGCCATCGGTCTGGCGGTGACCGATCAGCACGTCTGGACCGACCGTCAGAAGGCCATCGTCCGCTCGGTGGGCCGCAGTTTCTCGCTGCTCTACGAGCGCGTCCGGGTGACGGACGAGCTGCGCGTCCAGCAAAAAGAGGCTGAGGCCCGCACCCAGGTGCTGGAGCTGCTGGCGAACCTGACGGCGAAGCTGACCACCGAGGCCGACGATGAGGTGCTGATCCAACGCGCCCAGACCCAGGTGCTGGCCCTGTTGCCGCCCAGTCACGCCGCCTACTGGGAACCAAAGGGGAAACTGTGGCGGCTGGGCGCACACGTCAACGACGTGGGCAACGCCGAACTGATGGCGATGATGCGCGCGGGCGTTCCAGTGGGGCAGATTCCGACGCTCGATACCCCCTGGGAGACAGGAGAGGCACTGTGGCAGGACGATTACGCGCGTGACACCGACGTGGACGCTGAGCTGACCCAGCACGTCTATGCCGTGGCGTCCCTGCCGATTGGTGTGGGGCCGGGGCAGCGGGGCGTGATCAACTTCTCGACGTTCGAGCCGCACCGCTGGAGCGCGCCCGAACGGGCGCTGCTGACCACCCTGGCGCGCGGCTTGTGGCTGGCCCTGGACCGCACGGCGGCCCTGCGGCGGCAGCGCGACGAGGCCCAGAAGCGCAGCCAGGCGCTGGAAGCCTTCGCGCTGCTCTCGCGCGACCTGGCGGCCGAGACGGACCGCTACGCCCTGATCCGGCGCGCACAGAAGATCATCCTCTCGCTGCTGCCCCCGGGTTCCAGCGTGTACTGGGAACTCGAGCACCACAGCTGGCGGCCCAAGACCCAGGTGGGCGAGTACGACCCGGTGATGCAGGCGTACCTGGAGGAGCATGGCCTGCCGGAAGACGCGCCCGGCTGCGCCGTGCCCTGGCGCAGCGGGGAGCCGCACTACCAGGACCAGTACGCGCTGGGCACGGACGTGTCCAGCGACATGCACGTTCCGGTGGACACCACAGCCATGCTGCCTGTGAGGGTGCAGGGCCAGCCCGTGGGCCTGCTGGGCATCGGCCTGTTCGGTGTGCAGCCGTGGACCTGGTTGGATCGGACGGTACTGGAAACAGCCGTTTCCAGCCTGAATCTGATGCTGGACCGCGCGCAGGGGGTGGCGGCGCTGGCCGAGCGTACCGCCGAACTGGAGCGGACGAATGCGGAACTCCAGACCTCCAACGAGGAACTCGAGGCATTCACCTACAGCGCGTCGCATGACCTGCGTACGCCCATCCGGCACATCAAGGGCTTCGGCGAACTGGCCCTCAAAGCGCTGCGGGACACGCCGAACCCCAGAGTCGAGCGGCACCTGGGGATCGTGCTGTCGGCGGCGGACCGCATGACGGCGCTGATTGACGCCATGCTGGTGCTGTCCCGGGCGGGGCAGGCCGAGCTGCATGTGCGTCCCCTGGCCCTGGACCTGCTGGTGGCCCAGGCACTGCGGGACGCGGAGATCGAGTTTCCGCACATGACGGTCGACTGGCAGATCGGCCCGCTGCCCACCGCACCCGCCGACCCAGTGACCATCCAGCAGGTGCTGACCAACCTGCTGAGCAACGCGGTGAAGTACGCCGCCTCCGAACGCCCCTTGCAGGTACATCTGTGGGCTGAGGAACGGCCCGGCGCGTGGGCCATCCAGGTGCGGGACAACGGCGTGGGCTTCGATCCGCTGTACGCGGGCAAGTTGTTCGGGGTCTTCCAGCGCCTGCATCTACAAGAACAGTTCGCGGGGACCGGAATCGGGCTGGCCACCGTGCGGCGCATCGTGACCCGGCACGGTGGGCAAGTCTGGGCCGAGGGCCGCCCCGGCGAGGGGGCCACCTTCGGCTTCACACGGCCCACCGGGCCAAGTCAGGTGAGATAAAGTTGACCCAAGCCGGGTCTGAGTGGATGCAAGGCGGAGATCAAGCTCTGTCAGACTAGGGTGCACCCCACCCAGCCTGACCGCTAGAAGTCGGAGGGCCATATATATGGCATGAAAAATGCCCCCTCCAGACAGAGGGAGCAAGTGGCAGGCGTCTTTAGTCCTGCGGCTTAGGATCGGTAGCGGGCGCCGTGTTAGCGGGGTTGTGTTGTGTCAGGTCCGGTTGGCTGTCCAGCGCGCCCTTGCCGTGCTCGTCGGGCCGGCTGTCCAGCGGGTTGATCTCCGGCGTTTCCTTGCTCACACTGTCCAGCAGAATGTCCAGCACGTCACCCTGGGTGGCCAGTTCCACGGCCTTGTGGGTCACGATCTCGCCCAGGTTGAGGATGATGGTGTCGTCCGGGGCCAGGATCACGCGGTTGACTGGACGGCCCAGGGCGTCCTTGATCTTCTGCTCGTGGGCCTTTTGCTGGCGCTCGTCCAGTGCGGTCTCGGCGTCCTCGCGACGCTCGCCCAGCCAGCCCTTGGCGCGGTCCAGCAGAGTGCTGGCCCCGCTGGACACATTGTCCAGACCATCCGCCAGGGCGGTGCGGGTGTCGGTGCCGCCAGACTGGGACTGGCGTACACCCGTGGCCGCCAGCAACCGGTCCTCGACACCCAGATGCTGGGCACGTTCCAGGATGGCTGCCGTGACGATCTGCCCCTGTGCGGCCACCAGGCTGCCGCCCGAACTGCGCACTTCCGTCCTGGCTCGACGGCCAATCGCTGCTTCGGGACTGCTGGGGTCCACGCCGCCCCCGCGTCCAGCCTGCACCCTGCCCGAGATTGCCGCAGCCGTCAGCGCGCCCAGCTTGCCGGTCTGCTCGGCATGATCCGCCTGATACGCGGTGATCACCCCACCCCCATAGACGATGGTCTCGCCGGCGTCCGTGGTGACGTCTTGGCTGGCGGTCTTGCCCACCACGTAGGCCTTCTGGCGCTCGGCGGTGGCGCCGCGCATCTCCTCGAAGCTGCCCTGCACCCGGTCACGGGCCTGACCCGCAGACGCAATGATCACGCCGCCGGTGGCGTTGGCGGCCAGCGCGCCCAATTTTCCAGCCTGCTCGGCGCGTTCGGCCTGCTCGGCAGTGATGATCTGGCCCTTGATGACGATGGTGGAGCCGTCGTCGGCCTGCAAGTCATTGCCCGCCGCCTTGCCAATCACGTAGTCCTTCTGGCGCGTCCTGGACGCGTCGGCGATGTTGCCGTAGGCGTCGGAGATCACTCCGCCCGTCGCGGCCGTGGCCAGAGCCGTCAACTTGCCGTGCTCCTCGGCTTTCTGTGCCTGTTCGGCAGTAATCGTCTCGCCCTTGGTGACGATCACCGTGCCGTCGTCCAGGGTGATGTCGCCGCCCGCCGTTTTGCCGATGGCGTATTCCTTCTGGCGTTCCTTGGTGGCGTCGGCGATGTTCTCGTACGCCCCCTTGATCGAGTCACCGGCGCTGCCCAAGGCACCCTTGAGGCCGCCCGGCTCCTGTTCCTGCATGGCATTCGCCACTGCGACCGGTACGATGGCGGTGTCTGCACCGATCTGCACATCATCGGGCGCAGGCACAAAGGTTCGTCCGTTACTCAGGTCCGAAAACAGGCCGCCAGTCGCCTCATAGCCTTCCACCTTGCCAGTCTGCTCGTCGAAGTACACGTCGGCGATCTTGCCCAGGTCCTGCCCGTCGGTGGTCAGCAGCGTCAGACCGATCAGGCTGATTTTGCTGTCCAGCACGTCGGCCAGACGGTCATCTTGTCGGGTGGTGGTGACGTGGTCCGCCGAGTCGATCATGATGGCGTCCTCTCCGATGGCGCGGATCATTTCGAAGGGCACCACCTTGGCCGCGCGGAACCAGCCGCCCTCATCGACCAGCAGGCCGAGAACCTCGTTAGCCTGGTGATCGAAGATCAGGTCATGCACGCTGTCGATGTGCTGGCCCGAGTCGAGGGCAACGATCTGCCGCCCCAGAATGTCTTTGGCTTTAATCATGGGTCACCCTCCAGAAGGTGAGGAGCGGAGGTGCCAGGAAAACGCAGGGGTTCAAATGAACCCCAGATTGAGGATGCCTTGCGGTTTCAGGTACAGGAAATACGCCAGCAGGAAGAGGACGATGAGGATCAGCAGGATCAGCAGCCAGGTGCCGCCACCGCCACCAGTGCCTTTGAGTCGGGTCATGTTGCCTCCGGCCCAGAGTGTAAAGAGGCAAGACAGGCCATGGAAAACCAGGGGCACCAACGGCGCTTTGCTGAATCTTGAGGCTGCCTTTATGCAAGTGACCGCGGAGAGGGGTTGACGGCGGGGCGATCAGCCGCTGACATCAAGAAATTTCAGATTGTGCGCGAGGACGTTCAGGGCCACCCTCATTCGCAGGCTCAGATACGTCCTGACTTGCCCTCAGCGCATTCTGGTCCCTGCCGGGACAGAGAATGCCGATTCTATGCCCTTCCTGGTCTCTAACAGGGTTGATCCCGCCGTCTCAGCACCGCAAAGGGGCAACGGCGAACCACCCAAAAGCCTGATCCTGACGTTCTGAGCTGAAGTTTTGTTTAAGACTGCGTGGCACTGGGCTCAATGCCAGCAGCACTGCATGGCCCTCCGCTCACCCATAGTGGGCTGGTACACCGCCGCCTCCCAGACGGGAGGCGGTCTTCAGGAGACCTATGACCCAGATGAATCTCGTCCGTATGTCCGAGCTGGACCGTGACCACCAGCTCGATCTCAACAGCACCGGCGTCTACAACCCCCGCGATAACGACGCCTACGGCGCGAATGGCGAGAAAATTGGCACTGTGCGTGACGCTCTGGTGCGGCCCACCACTGGTGAGATCCAGTACCTGATCGTCGATGTGGGCGGCTGGTTCTCCAGCAAGCAGGTCCTGATCCCGGTGGGCCAGGCCCGCTTCAGCGAGGACGGCGCGTATTTCGATGGGCTGACCAAGGAGCAGGCGAGTGACCTCAGCGAATATCAGGACGGCCAGGTGTATGAGGCCGAGTCCCAGCTGGCCGACGAGCGGGTATTGCGTGCCCCAGACAGTGACGAGGCCACCTACCGCCGCGAAGCTTTTACCACTCCGGACACCCTGAAGCTGCTCGAGGAGCGGCTGATGATCCATAAAGAACGCTTCGTTGCAGGCAGCGTAGACGTGGGCAAGCGGGTGGAGACCCGTCAGCAGCAGGTCAACGTGGAACTCGAACGTGAGGAAGTGGTCATCGAACGTCACGCGGTGACCGATGCCCGTCCTGTGGAAGGTGCGGTCCTCGGGGCCGACAGCCAGACCTTGCGCGTGGACCTGGAAGCCGAGCGGGCCAACGTCAGCAAGCAGACGTTCGTCACCGAGGAAGTCACGGTGGGCAAGCGAGAAGTGACTGACACCCAGACCGTCAGCGAAACCGTGGGCAAAGAAGTGCTGGAAGTGACCAAGAGCGGCGACGTACAACTGGATGGCGAGGGGCAACCCAGGACTGAAGAACGCAAGGCCTGAACTGGTGTTCGCTCAGGGGCCGGACCGTGATGTGCTCGGCCCCTCTGGTGCGCCGTCGTTTTCGTCTCTCACATGCCTGCCATGGATCTGAACAAGGAATGCTATGATCCTGAATGCTGACGCTCTTTCGCACCGCCTCTCCTGGCGCGGTGTGCTCGCTGGACTCCTGGTGGGTTTGGTGTCCACCCTGACCATCATCGCCTTGGGCACCGTAATCACCGCCTTGACCGGCCTGACCCTCTCGGGCGTCGGCATCGCCGCCGCCATCTGGACCGGGATTGCCGCCCTGGTGGGGGCGTACCTGGCGGGCCTGACCGCCGTGCGCTCTGCTGCGCCGGCCACCCGCAACGAGGACGGCATCGCCGCCATGACCCACGATGACGCCACGCTGACGGGCCTGGTCCTGGGCAGCCTGCTGATCTTGCTGACCACCGTGTTCGCCTTCAACAGCGCCTCACGTCTGGTGGGCACCGCCACGAACGTGCTGGGGACCGTGGCTGGAACGACGGCCACGGCTGCCGGTGCAGCTGGTACCGGCAGCGCGCAGGTCCCCGGCATTCAGAACTTCTTCAACAACATCACGCCGGTGGATGTCGAAGGGCTGATTGCCAACAACACCGATCTGGATCAGGAGCAGGTCTCGGCCACCGCGAACGTGGTGACGGGCATTGTCCGCCGCGCCAGCAACGATCTGGGCGACGTGGACCTGGCCAACATCGGTGATTTCGCGCAGGCCCGCGTGGACTCGATCAAGCAGGCCCTGAGCGGCCCGCAGTTCGTGACCCGGCTGGAGCGCCAGGGGCTGACCAATGCGCAGGCCACTGAGGTACAGACCGAGATCACGCAGTCGGTGGACCGCATTGAGAAGCAGGCCAGCCAAGCGGTGGACAACGCCGAGGCTGCCGCCCGGACTGCCGCGAGCACGGCTGGCTGGGGCTGGCTGCTGGCCGCCGGGCTGACCCTGCTGGCGAGCATCTTCGGCGCGCGTAGCGCGGCGACCCACCGCGCGATTGCCCGCACCCCTGGACGCTAGGAAGCGGGTCTAGCAGCAGAACAGCGTTGACGTCAGGCCGTCCATGGACGTCAGAACACAAGGCAAGAGCACGCTGTCGCCTGTCCCCTCCGAGGAGGGGACTTTTTGCATCCCCAACTTCCCTTGCTGACCTCAAACGCGAGCCATGGCCTATCAGGCTGGGGTATACCCAAAACTGGTAATGGGCCAGTGCTGAAAGGTAACCCCCAGTGCTTCAATGGTTATCCAGCATCGATGACCGCGCCGTCTACACTCTGCACGTATGGCCTCCCATGAATTTCTTAGGCGGTACAACGCGCTGTGTCAGCACTTGCACACCCCGTTGGCCCAAGAGTTGCATCCCGATTCCTCAACATTCAAGACGACATTACCTGGACACTCCAAATTGTTCGGCTGTAAGTGGGCGCGGGCGGGCTTGGGCCTGAATGAAACGTCGGTGCCAGGGGGACACCTGTGAGCGGCCCGCCCATCATCCCCTTCGACTGGCAGCGCATCTGGCTGGGTGACGCGCCGCCGCTGTTCCTGCTGGAAATCGTCTTCCGCACCGCCGTGATCTTCGTCTGGTTGCTGCTCCTGCTGCAGTTGACCGGCAAACGCGGGCTGGCCCAGCTCAGCGCGCTGGAACTGGTGATTGTCATCGCGCTGGGCTCGGCGGCGGGCGATCCGCTGTTCTATCCCGAAGTCCCGCTGCTGCACGCCATGCTGGCACTGGCGCTGGTGGTGGGCTTTCAACGGGTGCTGGCCGGGCTGGTGGTCCGCTCCGAGCGGGTGGAGACCTTTATGGAGGGCCAGCCGGTGGAGCTGGTGCGCGACGGCGTATTCAGCGTGGCCGCGCTGGAGAGAGCCAACCTGAGCCGGGAGGACCTGTTTGAGAAACTGCGTTTCGAGGGGGTCATGCAACTGGGCGAGGTCCGCCGTGCCTACTTCGAGCAGGACGGTGACCTATCCGTCTTCAGACACGACACGGACCC
The DNA here is from genome assembly GCF_014201875.1 of Deinococcus humi. Lineage (NCBI taxonomy): Bacteria > Thermotogati > Deinococcota > Deinococci > Deinococcales > Deinococcaceae > Deinococcus > Deinococcus humi. Next base: position 20,005 of record NZ_JACHFL010000022.1, read on the forward strand.
GCCGCCCGGTCTCCCCGTGGTGCCGCCGTGGGACCTGGAGCCGCCCACCGTGCTGAACCCGGACCTGCCTCAGCAGGGGTTTGTGGCCTGCCTGGACTGCGGGCGGGTCCAGCAGGTCAGTGGTCTGCTGGTCGGCTGTGTGTGCGGGGGCAAGGCGGGCTGGACGGTGGCGACGGCTGATCCACTCGCAACTGCAGAGGCGGAAAAGGACCGCCAAGCGGCCCTGTGGTCTGCTCCCTAAAAACTGGACGACATGACAGAGAAACTCCGGATTCAGGTCATCAGCGTCCAGGGTCTGTCCGCTTGATGGATCCTCAGTTCTGACGGTTCTGGTCACTTAACCTCGGTTGTGGCAAGTTGTTGGGGTAGGGTGACGCGGTGCTGAGTGGTCAGAAGCTTCCTGGGTACCGATTCCCTCTCGCCGTGATCGGCTACGCCGCCAATGCTCGATCATCGCTTCACCCTCAGCTATCGGGACGTCGAAGAACTGCTGCTGGAACGGGGGATCACCGTCACCCGCGAGTCCATTCGGACTTGGTACATCAAATTCAGCGCCCTCTTTGCACAGGGCCTGCGTCACCGGGAACCCCGTCGGGGTTCCCGGCGGCATGTCGACGTTACGGTGCGTGGACGTCGGTGGGGTCAAACACTGGCTGTGGGGGCCGTAGACGAACACGGTGCCGTGCTGGACGTCCTCCTTCAACAACACCGGGACACCGAAGCTGCCAAGTCGTTCTTTCATCGCCTGCGGGGGGAATACGACACGCCGGAGGTCATTCACACCGACAAGCTCTGGAGCTATGGCGCGGCCCTGCGCGAGCTTCCCGTGCTCCACCCCGTGGAGCACGTCCAGGTGATTGCGACGGCACGCTGCAACAACCTGATTGAACAGTCTCACCGACCCACCCGGAAGCAGGAACGTCAGCAGCGAGGCTTCAAATCACGACGAAGGGCACAAGGTTTTCTCAACCTACACGCTCGAATCACGAACCTTCACCACCCTGCTCGCTCCACCGTCCCTGCTCCCCAGCGCCGTTTTCACCAGGAAAAAGTCTTCAAGACCTGGCGGCAGGTCGTGGAACAGGCGGCCTGAAGTTCAGGCCGCTTCCGTGCCTGACTTTCCTGTGCTTTCTGAAAGCCAACAACTTGCCACAACCCCGCCAACGTGTTCTGTTCGCAAGCTGACACACTGCACGGAATCAGCGGAAGAACCAATAGCGGGGCAGCTCTAAACCGCCTGGATCCGCTCAAGCGTGCTCAATGCAACCCCTGTCGCTCATTTCTACTTTACGACTCGACGCCATACCAAAAGTACCACCTCTTATCCTAAAATGGTGGTATGACCTCGAGCAAGCTCAGTATCAGCCTGAATGCCCAACTGGTGGATTTTCTTGAGCACTACCAAGCGGCCCACCAGATCCGCTCCAGATCCGAGGTCATCAGTGAGGCGGTGGCTTTGCTCCAGGAACGCGAGCTCGAGCAACAGTACGCCGAGGCGCTGGAAGAGTGGGCACCGGAAGCGGACGCCTGGGAAGTGGTGACTGGCGACGGACTGACCGAGGAACGCGATGCAGCGCGGTGAGGTTTATTTTGCAGACCTCAATCCTGCCCGCGGCTCCGAGGCCAACAAGCGCCGGCCGGTGCTCATCGTCAGCAACGACGGCCTGAACCGCACCGTGGCCCGGCTCGGCCGCGGCGTGATCACCATCGTGCCGCTGACCAGCAACACGGAGCGCGTCTACAATTTTCAGGTCCTTCTGCCGGCTCTCACCAGCGGCCTGCCCCAGGACAGCAAAGCCCAGTGCGAGCAGGTGCGCAGCGTGGCCGCCGAACGCCTGACTGGTCCCGCCGTCTGCCGAATTCCCAGCGACCTGATGGTCCGCGTCGACGCCGCCCTCCGCCTGCACCTGGCCCTGTGAACTGAACGCTCTTCCCTGTTCACGACCCGGAGAGCAACAAGGCATGCCCCAGGAATCCCGGCAGAAAGTGCCCCACCCGTCGAGCGGGCGGGACATACCGGAGGGCTGGGAAAGCAACGGACGGAACTCAAGTGCCGCTCGTGGTCATCTCGAGTGGCGAATCCTCTCGCCTGACACCGGGTCTGCGAGACTGGCTCCTCCCGAGGACGCTTTCAGTTTGTAACCATCGAAAAGGCCACCGGACACGCGCCCCGACGCTTTCAAACCGTGCTCACCTTCCTCCAGCGGGTCCTGGAGAACGACGGTTCGCATGGTGGGCGTTGACGACCCCTTCGAAGGTCTGGCCCTCCGCAGTGCATTGCCCTCGGCTCACGTGCCCGTGGGACGCGGCCTTCATCACACGAAAATTCGAGGGCCAGAAATGAACCGGCTGCCGTGGCGCTCCTCCGACAGGCAGGGACACCGGTGGTCCCGGTATCAGCCAACCACGGGGCCCCGCTCCCGTCGGGCTGCCAGGCCCTCGTGCATGCTGGACACGTCCAGCAACGGGTCCGGGGACCCAGCAGTCCGGCCCTGGCACCTTGGTGAATGAGATGGGCAGTCCGGCACCCCTCAGCGGTAGAGCCGGAACGCAACCCGCCAGGCGTCAGGGTACTCGCCATACGAGTTGACGCAGGAAAGCGTGAATCGCCCCACCGGAATCCTGACCTCCTGCCCGTTCGCCTGTTCGCAACCTCCCTCCAGTCGGGACAGCGCCGCCTCGGAAACCGCTGAGCCTGCCGCAAAGGTAAACGCCTTTGCCAGCACCGACGACAGGTACCCTCCGGGATACAACAGATCGTCTTGCACACCCTGCGCGTAACCCACGGAAGTCACCACATTGTTGACGCGGATCACCGAAAGGGTGGGGCCGGCCTCTGGCATGTCGCCAGGCTGTGGGAGACGCTCGGGGGCAAGCGTGTAGCGGAAGTCGACCACCCCGCCGCCCAGCGGCTCACGGGAGCTGAGGGTGCAATGGGACTGGCGACAGAAACTGCTCTCGAAAAAAGAGTTGATGGTGCCGAGCAGCGGCGCGGCGTGGGCAGTGGATCCGAGGGCGAGCAGTGGCAGGATCAGAAGTTTCATGGCGTCTCCCTTGACGAGGTTCCGGGCGGGCCGAGTGGCCCTGGGTCACTGGTGTGGACCACGAACGCACCTCAAAGCGTTTTCCCCGCTGTGGTGCGTTCGTGGCACTTAGCGTCCGCTGCCGTCGTACAGGTCGATGAAGTAGCGAGAATCCTCCCACCAGTCGAAGTGGTAGTCCTTGCCGTTGTTCGAGCAGCTCGTGGCCATGCCCGTGCGCAGGTCGAGCACGTAGTCCTCGTACCAGTCGTCGCCGCTCATGTCGCTGTCAAAACGGATCTCCGCGTGGTCCACGGTTCCGTTGGGCCACCAGGCGCCGAACCACTCGTTGACCTTGACGGTTCCACTGTGCCAGTTGCCCCCGGAGCCGCCGCGGTACTCGAAATTGATGTTGCGGTCGGTGGAGTTGTAGATGCAGAACATGTCGACGTAGGCGTTGTTGGACGCAGCGTGGGCGGACGCGCCGAGCAGCTGGGCGGCGAGCAGGGCGACGGTAGACAGGCGGCGCAGGGGGTTCAGGACAGTCATGGCAGTGCTCCTTGGGGTGCAGCGAGTGGATGCTTTGGGCTCGGGGCGGGCGTTCAGCGGTTTATGCATCTCTCCTCCGTTAACCTCGTCGTTCTTGAAATCAAGGTACGGAGGGTGCCCGATCAGCACCCGAGCAACTCCTCCAACGTCCGGGCGGGTGCAGGCACGACGGTGCGTCCGGGAAGAAGGGCCGCAAGGGCCGCGCGGCGGACGGCGCGGTGGTCGTGCCGCAGCAGCCGGAACAGCAGGCCGCGGGAGACTGCCGGGGACTGCGCCACGAGCCAGGCCGCGTACACGCCGTATGCCGCGAGGTCATCGGGTGTGCCGAGCAGGTGGACCGGCAGCCGGCCGGCCAGCACGTCGTTCAGACATCTGGCCCACCAGCCGGACAATTCAGGGTGCAGGAGGGCCGCGCGGCGCACCGTGGGGTCATCGTCGAGGGCGAGGCGCCGCAGGAGTGCTTCGGGGGCCCGGGGGTGGTGGGCGACGAGCAGGCGCGCCCAAGGCCCGAGCCGGGCGAGGGCGCACAGCGTGATGGGCTCGAGGGTCGGATCGGTCACGCCGAGTGTGGTGAGGTCAGCGCTGCTCCCCGCGCGCTGCAGGAGGGACAGAACGCCTCTGGGGGTGTTCGGATGTGTTGCGGCGAACCGTCGTTCGTGGGTCCGGGCACTGGTGGCGAGGCGTGTGAGGTGCAGCGCGCGCTCCAGTGCGGCGCCACGCTTCTCCTGGCCAACGGGTCTGGCGGCTCCGGACCCGGACCGTTCCGCCGTCACTGGCCGCCCTGAGGCCGCGGCGCCCCGATCCCGGCAGGTGCCGGTCTCCTCAGATCCGCACGCCCGCACAACTGCCAGGGGGTCTCCGGGCCTCCGACATCGCGGTTCATGCCCGGACCCTAGCCGCCCTGCCCGAGCAAGGCCCGATCAAGGTGATCGGTCCTGCTGGACCTCGCGCTGCGCGTTGCGTAAGGTGGGGCATGAAGCTGCTGGCCCTGGGAACCCTGCGACTCGAGTCGTCCGGGCTGACCGCGCCGTTGCCGTTGCTGCTGCTCACCTACCTCGCAGAGCGGGGGGCCCAGTCCAGGGCGACGCTGACGCAGCTGTTCTTTGCAGGCAACACCGATCCCAGCGATGGCCTGTCGTCGGTCCTCAGAAAGCTCCGCGACGAGGACCCTGCGCTCGTGCAGGACCGGGGGGGTCTGCTCGAGACGAACGTCGCGTTCGATGTGACCGAGCTGGAGGCGGCGCAGACCGCGCGGCGGTACGACACCGTCGTGCAGCTGTATTCCGGCGCGTTCCTGCTGAGGCTCGACGGCCTCCTCGTCACCGCGCACGACCTGGGGGCGCACGGGCGCAAGAAACGCAAGTCGGAGATCTTGGTGAGTCCGGACGTGCTCGACTGGATCGACACGACCCGCAGCGGGACGGCCGACCGGGTCCGTGAGGCCCATGTGCGCCTTGCCGAGCGGCATGCCGAACGTGGCGAGTTTGATGTGGCTGCCACCCTCGTCGAACGGGGCCTGGACCTCAGCGGAACGAACGCGCTCGAGGGCGCCCAGTACGGTCGCTACCACCGCCTGCTCCTGGCGGGCGGGAATCCCCGCGCCGGCATTCTGCAGCGCGAGGCGAGGGTGGACTTCGATCTGGTCCTGTCCGGGGACCGCGACGCCGCGCGCGCACAACTGCGCACCACCCTGCGCGGCCGCCGCCGTGAACGCGCGGCGCTGCGCGGGGTGCGGCGCGGCCAGTGGGCCTGGGTGACGGGGACGGCCGGCATGGGCAAGTCGTTGCTGCTCGCCCACCTTGACGGCTACGCCCTTGCGCCGGGCACGGCGCCGTACTCGTCCCTGAGCGCCCTGCTCGATCCGGACGGCGCCCAGGACGCCGCGCAGGTCGTCTCCCGACTCGCGCAGCTCAACCGGCCGCTGCTGATCGACGACTGGGACCACCTCGACGATCTGACACGCGCGGCGCTCGTCCATCTGCGTGACGTCCGTGCGCCCACCGCTGTGGTCATCGCCTCGCGCGGCCCGCCGGAAGTCCCCGTCGACCTGACGCTCACCCTGCGGCCGCTCGAGCCCGAAGAGCTGCGTGACCTGCCCGGAGCGTACGCGACCACGGGCGGATTGCCGTTCCTGGTCGACGCGCTGACCCGGGGCGAGCCGCTGACGCACGCGCTGCATGCCCGCTTCGCGGGCCTCTCCGACGCCTGTCTCGAGATGTATGCCGCCCTGACGTTGCTCGGACCTGGGTCCGACAGGCCGCGCCAGGTCACGGATCTCGCGGTGGTCCGCGACGCCCTGCATCTGCGTCCGGAAGATTTTGCGTCCACGCTGCAACGCCTGATCGCGACGGGCCTCGTCGAACCCGGCGGAACGGTGCGGGCCAGGGCGACCGCCCTGGCCTTCGTGGAAACGCTCGGCGCCATGTACCTCACCGTCGCTCTGCGCCTCGCGCGCCGCCTGGAGGGCCGCGGCGCCCACGAACTGTACGTGCGGGCCCGGCCGCTGTGGACCGGACACGATCACGGCGCACTCTGCGCGGCCAGCCTGGCGTGGGCCGACGAACTGATCGCACGCGGCTATGCCCGCCAGGCCGTGGAGGTCCTGCTCGAGGCGCAGCATGCCCTGCACGACGGCTGTGCGGCGCCGCTGCGCCTTGCCCAGGCCTACGAGCGCAAGGGCGAGTACGCCCACGCGTGGGACCTCACCGCCCGCCTGGCCGACACGCCCGAGGTCCAGGCGCTCCAGGCCGTCCTCGAGTGGCGCCTGGGTCAACCGGACGCTGCGCGCCGCAGGGCCGGGGCGCTGCTTGGGCAGCCCCTGCCGAAAGAAGTGCGGGCCGAGGCCCGTTACGTCCTCGGGAACCTCGACGCGGAATGCGCAGACTTCGGCAGCGCCCGCAGTCACCTGGAAGGGGCCGCGTTTCTGTTTGGCCTGGTCGGCAGGACCCTGCGCCGCGCCGAAGTGCTCAGTGACCTCGCGATCGTCGCCGTCTGTACCCCCGAACCGCCGCCGGATCCGGGGACGGCGAGGCTCGACCCGGATCGCCTGTGGACCGAGGCGGTGGCACTCGCCGGGGAGGACGCCCTGCTCCGATCGCGCCTGCACAACAACCAGGGGCGGTGGAGCATGCTCAATGGGAAGTACGGTGACGCGGAGCGCTCGTTCCTGAGCGCGCTCGACGAGGCCGACCGCTCGGGTGCGCGCGACAGCGCAGCCAAAGCCTGGCTCAACCTCGGCTTGCTCTATCACCATCTGAAACGCGTCTCCGAGGAGCGCGCGGCGTTCGAGAGCGCCCTGCTGCAGGCCAGGGCTTCCGGAGAGCGCGTCACGGAGGCCACGGCCCTGGCGAACCTCGCCGAACTCGACGGACAACCTGCCGGACTCGAGGAGGCGCTCGACATCGTTCGGGAACTGCAGCACGCCGAACTCGAGGCGGAGTTCACCGGGATGCTCGAACAACTGCGCGGATAGACGCCGGCGCGGGTCCGGGCCAGATGGATCGCCGAAGTTCTGCAGCCTGACTGACCGACTCCCCCATGCACAGCCCGCCGGACCCACCGCAGGGCGGGGTATACCGCTGGGTCTTTTGGGCCCCGCCCTGCATGCCACGCGTCCAGTCTCCGGAAGGCGGCGGTGGCGCACAGGGGGAGTGACGACCCGCGCCAGGAGTTGCTCGGGTGCTGATCGGGGACCCTCCGTACCTTGACCTCAAGAACGACGAGGTCAACGAAGGAGGAACGCATGATCACCGCCCGCCCCGCCGCTGTCCGCCCCCAACCCGGCAGACCTGCCACCCGCAACCGGAGGACCACCATGACCCTGAACCATACCCTGCGCCGCCTGCCCGCCACCGTCGCCCTCGTCGCCGCCCTGATCGGTGGGTCCGCCTTCGCCGAGCGTTCTGAGGGCTGGCTGCGCGACGGCGCCTCGGCCTACTCCGAATGGATCTACCTGGAGCGCGGCGACATGGTGACTGCCGTGGGCGAATGCGACTGGGACTGCTCCGATCTCGATCTGTATCTGCTTGACGAAGACGGTGACGTGATGGACCGCGACACGGCGGACGACGACATCCCAGTCCTCGCCTTCATGGCCCGCTATGACGGCTGGTACCGCGTGCGCACGCACATGGCCGGCTGCGACGGGGTCTGTGTGTACACCACGGACATCGACGCCTACTGAGCTCCGCGCCCCAGCCCTCAGGGCTGGGGCACCCCCGGAACCTGCCCGAGTCACGCCGCGCTTTTCAGACAGCGGCAGGTTCTTTTCGCACATGCACTGTGACGTCGTGCCGCCAACACGCCCGTGTCCTGCGGTGACCTTGCCCGCCCCCGGCCCCATCGGCGACGTCCACTCGCAAACGTGCCTACGGGCCACCACGACACTTGCGGTGTCCTGTTCTCGCCGAGTCCCCGGACGCTCACACCGCTCGATATGGAGGTGAGCGTCCATCAGGCGACGGTCTGTTCGCTTCCGGACGATGGCGCCAGCTCGACACGCGATACGACAGGGCCGTGACCCGATCAGCCTCACCAACAGGAATGCCTCTTCACGTACATTGAATGTGTCCCTTCTTGCGTTTCCCGGCAGTACGGTGGCCGTCGGAGGCGCGGATGGCTGGCGCGGCGTTCGTCCACGGCTCGTCTTTGCTGCCCTGCAGCCCAGGAGGACGGAATGTTCCACCTTCACCGCCTGACGTCGAAGGTCGTACTTGCCTGTTGCCTGACGATCGGCCTGACGGCCTGCCCCGGACCTGTCCCGCCGCCCTCCCCGTCGGCCCTGACCGTCGAGCAGTGGGCCTTGACCGAGGCCACGCCCGGTGCAGCCTTCATCGCCGAGATGAGCCGCGCGCCTCAGGGCACCTTTCAGGCAGAGCTGACCGATGTGGACGGCGAACGTACGCCGCTGACAGTCGACGTGCAGGGCACGGCGCTGCAGCTGCGGGTGCCCGTCACAGCCAGCGGTGGCTTCCAACAGCTGCGCCTGACGGGCGAGGGCCAGACGTTCGAGCAGACCGTCACCGTGCTCGGCTCGCGCGGCTTCGTGGACGACACGCGCGTCCTCGCGCTGGTCCAGGCGGAGACGGCGCGCACCACGTTCGAAGCGGCCCTCGCCGCGCAGGGGCTCGCCCTCGCGTCAGGCGGCTGGAGGGAACTCGACGGGGACGCCGGGCCCTGTGCCGATAGGCTGGCAGTCGTGGGCACCGGCGGCGCCGGCGTCGGCGAGACGCTCGCGAGATTGCGCGCCCTGCCGGGCGTGCGCGTGGCGGACGCCGAGGGACTCTTCAAGGTCGATCCCGCGTCGCTGTGGGACCGTGGACTGATCAACGTCCGGTTTTACTACAAGAGGGCGATTGGCAACGGCGACACCACGGGCAGCGGCGTGACGGTCGCGGTGCTCGACACCGGCATCCGTGCCGATGACCCCGAGTTCCCAGCGTCGGAGGACCCGGCCGATCCCCGGCGCGTGCTTCCAGGGCGGAACTTCGTCAACGTGTCCGCGGCGCCGAACGATGACTTCCGCTTTTCGTTCTTCGGTCACGGCAACAGCGTCGCGCAGATGATCGCAGGTCTGCAGCGCGGTGTGGCGAGCGGCTCGGAGGTGTTGCCCGTCAAGGTGTGTGACGAAAGCGGCGTATGCCGCACGTCGCACATTGTCCAGGGCCTGTGCTACGCGATGTCCGCCGCGGCGCCCGGCCGCACGGTGCTCAACCTCAGTTTCGGCGCAGACGTCCCGAGCGAAATTATGCGCCGCGCCCTGGTCGCCGCAACCGACGCTGACACGCTGATCGCGGCGGCGGTCGGAAACGAGGCTGCCGGGCAGTCGGAATCCCGCACAGTGTCCAAGCAGCACTTCCCGGCTTCGTATGACCTGCCAGGTGTTCTGGTCGTCGGCGCGCTCGAATCGGTGGATCCGCCATTCGACGTTTCAGACGGCAACGGAGGCAGCGAAGACCTCTTCGCGGACGTGAGCGGCTGGAAGCGCGCGACGACCAGCCGGAAGGCGGCGGCCCTCGACGTCGTCGCGCCAGGCGTCATCCGCTTTACCGACGACACGGTCCAGGTGCCGAACGGCACCTCGTTCGCGACCCCACTCGCGGCAGGCGCACTCGCACAGTGGCGCGAGGCATGTCCCACGGCGTCTCCCACAGCGCTGGTTATACAGATCAAGGCGGACGCGGTCCTGACGAACATCCGTGAAGCGGACCGCAATGCGACCAGCGTCGGTACGGGCCTGCTGCAGCTGCGGGCCAGCGCCACGCGCTGCCCTGAAATTTGAACGTTGCACACAGGGGACGCCAGGGCGCTGTCGGCATGGATCAAGAGGGTGGGTGATGCGGCGAAGCTACCCGAGCGAGGGCGATGACGACACGTCTCTCTTCCTGTTGCCCTCTCTCCTGCTCAGCCCAGAGGCAGCGATCCAACGGAGATACGCCATCCGGGAGACGCTGAACGCCTTACTCTGGGTCACTCGCACGGGGGCACAGTGGGCTTCCCTACCTCACGACTTTCCTCCCGCTGAGACGGTGCGCCAACAGGCGCAACGCTGGCTTCAGGCGGGTTGCTTTGAGAATGCCGCTCATGACCCCAGACGGTTGTGTTGCCTGAACCAGTTCAGGGGAGGCTGACCGTCCGTGAGCGATGCCAAACCCCACCGCCATCGCTTTTCAATGCTGATCATTCAGCACGCCGCCAAAGCTGTCTCACCGCTTTTCCCCCTCAGTGACCGTGAGGTGCAGATATGGCTCTACCATCACAGCCCAGCAGGTCAGCCACGAAACGCTGCGCGAGTGGTGCATCAAATTCGGCCCTCTGTTCGCTGAGGACCTTCGTCAGCGAGAGGGAAAGCCGGGGTTCCCGCTGGCTTCTGGACGAGGTCTGCACAACGGTGGATGGCGTCCGACACTGGTGAGGGCGAGCCGTGGACGAGCACGGCTTCGTGCTCGATAGCCTCCTCCAGAGCCCTCGTGATACCGAGGCGGCGAGAACCTTCCTGACTGGGTTGCTCGGCAAATACGATGTCCCAGAAACGATCTCCACTGATCAGCTGCGGAGTGATGGGGCCGCGATCCGGAAGATCCTGAGCCTCATTAGCGTCGATCACCAACAGGTGATTTCCACTGCACGCTGCAATCACGTCACCTTGCGAGAACACCAGTCTACGCGACGACAAGAACGATCTCAACATGGGTTGAAACGGCGCAAACGTGCTCAAGAATTCCTGAGCCTGCACGCCCGAGTCACCAACTTTCATCACCATTTCCGAACCAGTGTGTCTGCACCACTCAGACGAAACGATCAGAAACAAGTGTTTCAGACGTGGTCAACGATGACTGTAGAGGTGGCCTGAACCGGTTCTGGCAAGTTAAGCGCGATAGGCTGACTGTCCGTGACGGATCGTAAGCCTTACCGCCACCGCCCTCCCGCTTAGCATCATTCAGTACGCCCTTTGGCCCTGATGCGGGAGGATGGACCACACGAGCGGGATCACCGCGCCCCCGAGGAGGGCGCCCAGGACCAGGATGTTCGGTGGCGTCTGACCGTAATGCCAAGTCGTGCGGTCCATGATCAAGGTTAGCTTGCTGTCGGGGAGTAGGGAAGCAGGACTTCTGTGACGTGCTGCGGGGTCAGTTGAGCGTCGTGGAAGACCCGCACCGTGGCCCGGGTCTTCGATTCGTGGGTGCCGTCTCGAGGGAGATGGAGCGCGATCTTGCGGTGCAGGGTAGACTTGGCCTGGAGCAGCGCCAGCCGCACTTTGGCCAGCCGCCTGAGGGAATCCTGGCGGCGGTGAGGCGGGTGGGCTTTGAGGAGGGCGGCCAGCGTGTCAGCATGCAGTCGGACAGGATTGGGGATCGTCATAGACCCAGGTACTGTCCTTCGTCACGCTGAACCGCGTTCAGAACGCCATTTGCCGCAAAGTGTCAGGTGCTGAGGATTGGGTCAACTTCTACTCGCGGTCACCTCATTAAGCCTTTCCAGTGACGTCCAGAGAAGGCCACACCCGTAACAATAGTTCCGTGGCGTTCTGGCAAACACTCAATAACCTCTTGCTCAACTTTGCTCTCCTCGTGACGGGCGTGTTCCTCCTGAGTCTCACGTCCACGCTGCGCGCCAACCGCAACGCCCTGTTCCGACTGCTTGTGCGCTATCTGGGGGCCGTGAGCGTGGCCTTTTTGCTGCTGCTCAACACCGTCCAAGTGGCCCCCGGCCTGCTGCTTGACCTCCGGGCCGTCATCGTCGCTCTTGCGGCGCAGCGTCACGGCTTCCTCGCCGGCCTATTGGTGGCCATCCCGGTGGCCCTCTACCGCCTCTTGTTGGCCGGCGCCGGCGCCGGCCCTTCTGTTCTGGGCCTGCTGCTGATCACCGCACTGTTCAGCTGGAGAACGGGACTCTTCCGAACCAAACCCAACGTCGAACTGCTGCCGTGGTGGCGCCCCCTCGTACTCTTTGGGTTGACCAGCCTGACAACATTCCTTGGGTTCACCCTCGCGGGAAAGTCATTGTTGGAAGCTCTTCCGGTCTATCTGGCCATGACCTGCCTCAGCGTCCTTGGCCTGCTGACTGCACAGGCCGTTGATCAAACCCGGCTCCGAGCGCTGGCCCGTACCGAACACTTAGAGCAACTCGTCTACCTGGACCCCCTAACGGGTGCCTTTAACCGGCGCCGCTTCGACGATGACCTGGGTCATCCCGAGCCGCCCGCTTTTCTCCTGCTGCTGGACCTAGATCATTTCAAACGGGTTAACGACACTTACGGGCATGAGGCGGGCGACCAGGTTTTGGCGGCGACGGTCCAAGTCCTGCAGGAGACGGTGCGTCTGACGGACAGCGTCTACCGACTGGGCGGGGAGGAATTTGCCGTGCTGCTGTCGCCCTGCGCGCCGGACGCCGCCTTCCGGATGAGCGAGCGCGTCCGGCATGCTGTGGCGCGGGACGTCGCGCCACGCGCTGGTCTGAGCGGCGAGCAGGTGACAGTTTCTGGTGGACTGATTCCTGTCGCTGGGCTCAAGCGCGATATTCTCCGGGCCGCTGACGATTTGCTCTATTCTGCCAAGAGGGCGGGGCGCAACTGTATCCTGGTGCCGCAGCCCTAAGGGATCCCAGTTTCTCTGGCCTTTACTGGACGGGCGAGGCAAAGCGCCCGGTCCTGTTGAACGAAAGGTTCTGTTCTCCTCGTGCTCGACGTGTCCCTGCCCGCGTCCCCACGCCCCGGCTGTTCGGTCTGCAGACCACGTTCCAGGCCTGGGCCTTGACCGAGCTCCACCAGGGCTTGATCGGCACACGCTTGGAGCCGGAGGTTTAGCGTGCACACCGAACAGACCCGCAGGATGGCCAACAAGAGCGGCAACACTGAATCTGGACGCCTCCTGATGTCAAACGTTTCACAGAAGCGTGTGAGGCTGCCTTCTGCCCCTCTTGCTTCAGTGCGCCGGGTGTTGCTCATTCCTCCAGCAATGGAAGCTCCGTCTCTTATGGCGTCCATGAGCCACGTACGCTATGGTTCATGCTGTTTGATCCGGCCCACATCTCAGAGTCATCTGTAGGTCTAGAAGACCTCCTCAACACGCTGCCCTCGATGACCTGGTGCGCCGACGCCCATGGCTTGACCACCTTCGTAAACCGTGACCTGCTCGCGTTCACGGGCCGCTCCCCCGAGGCCTTCCTCCAGCAACGCTTCGCCGTGGCCGTGCACCCTGAGGACCGGGACGGGTTCCAAAAGTGCTGGGAGCAATCCTGGATGGACGTCATGCCGTTTCACTGCGAGTTCCGTCTGGAGCACCACGACGGGACGTACCGCTGGATCCGTTCCGAGGCCAGGTCACTGCACGCCAAGACGGGCGAGGTGATGGGCTGGATCGGCAGCTGCACCCAGATCGACGACCTGAAGATCGCCCAGCAGCAAGCGAACCACCACCTGCAGCGCTTGGAGCGGAACGAGGAGCGGTTCCGCGCCCTCGTCCAGGCCACCCATCAGACGGTCTGGTCCGCCGTGCCGTACGGAGCGCCGCAAGTCGACAGCCAGGGGTGGCCTGGGCTGTTGGGCCAGCACCCCGGACTCGGGCCGGACGCCTGGTTGGACCTGGTTCACCCGGAGGACGTCCTGGCAACGGCGCAGGCGGTTGAACAGGCCAACACCCAGCGCACCCCTTATGTGGTCGAACACCGCCTGCGTCAGCCTGACGGCAGCTACCGCCTGATGCTGGGCCGGGCCTTCCCTCTGCAGGATGCCGACGGACGCATCACCGAGTGGATCGGCATGCATACCGACATCACCGAGGACAGGCGAAGGGAGCAGGTGCTGCGCGACAGTGAGCAGCGCTACCGCGCCCTGTTCGAGGCCATGCCCAACATCGTCTGGATGTCCTCGCGCGAAGGTCAGGTTCAGCGCTTCAACGAACACTGGCACCGGTTCACCGGCCTGCCCACCGAACCGCATGGCCTCTCATGGTTGGACGCGGTTCACCCGGAGGACCGGCCCGCTGCTGTTCAGGCCCGCACCGAAGGGCTCCGCACCGGGCAGGCGTATGAACTTGAGGTGCGGTTGCGCCGTCATGATGGGGTTTACCGCTGGCACGCCTGTCAGATTGCCCCCTTCTCTTCCGGAGTGGCGAGCGACGAGAGCGGCTGGCTGGGGTATGCCGTGCACATCCACGAGCGGAAGCTGGCCGAACTGTCCATTCAGCGCAGCGAAGCCCGGTTCCGGTCGCTGGTCACTGCCAGTTCCCAGGTCGTCTGGATCACGACGCCAGAGGGGCTGGCCAGCTCCTCCCAGCCCGCCTGGGAGGAGCTGACGGGACAGGATTGCGAGGCGTCGCGCGGCCAGGGCTGGACGGAGGCCATTCATCCGGATGACCGCGCAGAGGTCATCCAGGCCTGGAATGAAGCGCTTCGAACCCGAACCACCTATCAGTTGAAGCATCGCCTGCGCACCCCTGAGGGCACGTACCGTTGGTATCTGGCCCGCGCCGTCCCTGTCTGGGAGCCGGAGGGCCTGGTGCGCGAGTGGGTCGGCATTCACGCGGACATTCACGAGCAAAAACTTGGTGAATTCAGCCGTCTGCGTCTGGAACGGCTGGTGAACGAGAGCGATGACCTGATCGGCCTGATGGATCTGGGCGGCCAGTTCGAGTACCTCAATCCAGTGGGGCTCCGGCTGCTCGAGCGTGAGGAGGGCTCCAGCTGGACTTGGGAAGACATCACTGTTCCAGCAGCGCAACATCAGTTGCGCACACAGATCTACCCCGCCCTGCTGTCCACGGGCCATTGGCTCGGGGATCTGGATCTTCAGCATGAGGGCACTGGGCAACGGCTTCCGGTGAATGCCAGTCTGATGCTGATCAACGACCCCACCACCGGTCAGCCAGTCAATATTGCGATCACCGCGCGGGACATCCGCGAGCGGCAACGGGACCGGGCCCGGCTCGCCCGCCTCGTGGAAGCGAGCAGCGATTATATCGGGATCGCCAACCGCGAGCACCGCATCATGTATGTGAACCGGGCCGGGCGCGCACTGGTGGGTCTGGGTGAGCACGATCCACTGGGTGAGATCTTCACCGTCGTGCACGAGAGCGACCGCGAGCGGTTTGAAACGCAGATCCTGCCCGAAGTCGACCGGAACGGCTGTTGGCAGGGTGACCTCAAACTGCGCCATACCGTTACGGGGGAAGCCATTCCCGTGTGGCGCACCATCTTTACCCTCACCGACCCGAGTACCGGCCTGATGGATGGCTACGGAACGATCACGCGGGACATGCGCGACCGCCTGGCGGTGGAGCGGGACTTGCAACGGTCCAACACCGAATTGCAGCGCAGTCTGGCTGAGCTGGAGCAGTTCGCCTACGTGGCCAGTCATGACCTGCAGGAGCCCCTGCGGACAGTCACCAGCTTCTCGGAACTCCTGGTCAACCGTTACGCCGACCAATTCGACGAGCGTGGCCACCTGTATGCCCGCCTGATCACTGAGGCGACCACCCGCCTGGGGACTTTGTTGCAAGACCTGCAGACGTATGCCCGGGTTGCCAGTGCAAGGAATGAAGCTGAACCGGTAGACACTCAGCTGGTCCTTGCCCAAGTGTTTCAGACTCTAGAGATGGAAGTGCAGGGGACACGGGCGCAGCTTCACGCTGGAGCGCTGCCGACGGTCACCGGTCACGCCGCGCAACTCCGGCAGGTCTTTGTGAACTTGATTGGCAACGCACTCAAGTTCAGAGCGCCGGACCGCGCCCCCTTCATTCAGGTGGATGCGGTTCGGGAAGAAGAGGCCTGGCGCTTCTCGGTGTCGGACAACGGTCTGGGCATTGCCCCGGAGTTTCACGAACGGATTTTTACGATCTTCCAGCGCCTGCACACCCGGGAAAAGTACGAGGGCAACGGAATCGGTCTCTCGGTGGCGCGCAAAATCGTGGAGCGTCAGGGGGGGCGCCTGTGGCTGGAGAGTACACCCGGGAGCGGCACGACCTTCTTCTTCACCTGGCCTGTGAAGGGACGTCCAGTATGAGTGGAACGCCGCCGATGACCCTCCACAACGTGCTGCTGGTGGATGACAGCTTCCCGGACGTCATCCTGATGGAAGAAGCGTTTGGGGCAACCGTCAAACAGCTGCACCTGAGTCACGTTGAGGATGGCGTGGAGGCCCTGGCTTTCCTGCGGCGCGAAGGGCCGTATACCGGCGCACCCAGGCCAAAACTGGTGTTGCTGGATTTGAATATGCCGCGCATGAACGGCTTTGAGGTGCTCAGCCATATCCGGGCCGATCCGGTGCTCCGGGGCCTTCCGGTGCTCGTGTTCTCGACCTCGAAAGAGGAGCGCGATATCCAGCAGGCCTACGACTTGGGCGCCAACGCGTTTCTGACCAAACCCCGGGATCTGTCCGGGGCCATCGCGCTGGTTCAGGTGATCGAACAATTCTGGCTGGTCAAGGCACAGTTGCCTGGAGGAGCGTAGACATGAGGCAGGTGCTGCTGATTGAAGATTACCTTCCGGACGCCATCTTGTTGCAGGAATGGCTGAGCCAGGAGAACGTGTCCTGGACGGTGCACCACGTCGTGAGCTGTGCCAGCGCCGAACAGGCCTGGGGAAGTCAGCCCTTCGATCTGGTGTTGCTGGATCTGGATGTTCCGGATGGCTTTGGAATGCCGCTGGTGCGGCGGGTGCTGGCCCTGGTCAAGCAAACGCCGGTCGTGATTCTGAGCGGCCAGCGCAATGAAGCCCAGGAGGCGGAGGCGCTTGCCTTGGGTGTGCAGGCCTACCTGGTCAAGGGCCAGGAGGCAGTGAGGGCCCTGGTAGCATCCTTCCCCTCTTCGGCGTTTGCTCCACCCTGAACAGGGGCTCGCTCTTTCAGACAGCGTCATGGCCCGCGTTCGCCGCATCCACTGGCAAGTGCAGATGCTGGAAGCCCTCTACGGCTACAAAAATGACTGGATCGTGTAGGGACCCCTGCTTGGACGCTGGCGGGCGCGGGGCACCTTACAGGGGATACCAGGAACGTCCTGGGCCGTTCCCGGGCGTGCGGTGAACTTCACGGGCTCCGACAAGCTGCATATGATGGACGGAAGGATCGTCGAGTACTGGGCCAATGCGGACAGTCTGCTGTTTATGCAGCAGATCGGCGCCATCCCCGGGAGCAGCCCTGAGCTCTCTGGCCTCTATGCCCGCCGCCTCTCCCACAGCCTGGGCGTGGGCCGAAAGAAGAGGGCCGCTCAACGGAGCCGCCCCTCTGGTCTTGAGAAATGCCCCTGCCCTGTCCAGGCCGTGAGACAACCGCTTAACGGCTGTTTTCGGGTGGTTGAGGTTACAACGCGCGACCGCGCTCCACCAATAGCATTCACGTAAAGGCTGAGGAACCAGCGCGGGCCATATATTCGAGTCATGACGGCTTCCCCCGCCAGCGACAGGACAGTCTGTGTCTGAGTCGCACGCCTTCTCCCCGGACCTTCAGCTCCTGAGTCAGGCCCTGGCGGCCAGCGTTCACAGCGTGGTGATTGCCGACGCCCGGCTGCTAGACCTGCCCATCATCTACGTCAATCCAGCCTTTGAACGCATGAGTGGCTCCCCCGCCTCCGAGGCCCTCGGACGCAACTGCCGTTTCTTGCAGGGTCAGGACCGGGACCAGGCGGCCAGGAAAGACCTTCGGCAGGCGATTGCAGCGGGGCGCAGCACCACCGTCATCCTGCGCAACTACCGTCTCGACGGCACGCTGTTCTTCAATGAACTCACCATCAGTCCCATCCATGACGCGGCAGGCACCGTCACGCACTTCCTGGGCTTCCAGACCGATGTGACCAAACGGGAGACAGCCTCCGCCCTGATGACGTCCCTCCAGGGCCTGACAGAGGTGTTGGCCGCGGTCCGGACCCAGCAGGAGGTCACAGACCTCCTGCTGCGCGACGCACGGGGTGCTTTGAATGCTGTCTCCGGCGCGGTCCTGCTGGTCCAGGATGGGCGGTTGCATGTCGTGGCGCGCAGGGGTGATGACGACGCGAGCATCTGGCAGGACGGGGACCTCGACGGTCACCGGCCCAGCCCGGATGCGCTGCGCACGAACACCCCACTGTTCTTTCGGGAGGGCGGCGAGCTGACGGCCGCGTATCCGGAACTTGAGGCCCGAACGGGAGGGGTGGCCGCCGTCGCCACCGCGGTGCTGCCCATGGTGGAAGGCGGTCAACCGCTGGGCGTGATCGTCCTGGATTTCCAAGAGCCGCACGACTTCACTCCGGACGAGGAACGTTTTATGAGGACACTGGCTGCACAGTGCGCCCTGGCCCTGGACCGTGCCCGGCTCTCCGGTGATCTAGAGCGTCAGGTGAGGGACCGCACCGCTGAACTCGAAGCCTTCGTACGCTTCACTGAGGCGGCGGACAGCGAGATCGACGTGCTGAATTTGGCCGGGCGGGCGGTGGAGGTGCTGAGCCTCCTGTTTCCTGGCTGCACCAACGACTATTACGCCCTGGAGGATGGCCTGTGGAAGCTTAAGGTCCATACCCCTGATCTGGAGGACGATCCGGACCTGCTGGACTCCCTGAGAGCGGGGCTGCCGCTCGATACCCCCGTGTTCGCCGGGCCGATGCAAACGGGTCAACCCATCTTCGTTGACGGCTGGGACCCCCAGAAGGAACGAGTCGCCGGAACCGAAGCCTTCAAGAGCGTTGCCATTTATCCGCTCGCCATCGGCGGCCGCCCCCAGGCGATGTTCGTGTTGGGTTTCAGAGACACGGCACGTTGGTCCGTACACCACCAGGCGGTGTTCCGAGCGGTGGGGCGCAGCCTGGGGTTGGCCCTGGACCGCACGGAGACCGCCCGGCAACTCAAGGCCCAGCGTGATCTCTTGCAGGCGTCCAACGAGGAGCTCGAGGCGTTCACGTACAGCGTGTCGCATGACCTGCGGACCCCGGTGCGGCACATCCTCAGCTTCGGCGATCTACTGCGCCGTGAGCTGCCGACGCCGCTGGATGCGAAGGCGGAGCGCTACTTCGGGATCGTCCGAACCGCCGCCGACACCCTCAGCATGCTGATCGACGGCATGCTGGACGTTTCCCGCACCTCACGTCAGGCGCTCAAGGTTGAGCAGGTCAACCTTGAGCGCCTGTTCACTGAGGCCCGGCAGAAAATGGCGGTGGACCGGCCGCAGCGCCAGATCGACTGGCACATCAGTTCTCTGCCCACCGTCGTCGGAGACGCCGAGCTGCTGCGCCGGGTGATCACGGCGCTGGTGGACAATGCCGTGAAGTTCATCCGAAGCCGGGACCGGGCGGTGATCAGGGTCTGGGCTGAGGAACGGGGTCAGAGCTGGGCCGTGCTGGTACGTGACAACGGGGTGGGCTTCAATCCACAGTACAGCAACAAGCTGTTCAGCATGTTTCAGCGCCTGCACCGTGCGGAAGACTTTGAGGGGGCAGCGGTCAGCCTGGCGAATGCACGCCGGATCATGACCCGGCATGGCGGAACGATGATGGCAGAGGGGCAGCCAGATCAGGGGGCCACCTTCAGCTTCATCCTCCCCAAGGTTCTCAGCTCGTGACCGCGCCTCAAATCAGGCGTGCCGCTGGCCCGCTGGGGTAACGGCAAGATCCAAGAATTTTACACCGCTAAGGAAAGTTACCCGCCAGCACAGCATTCTCGGCTTCCCACCGTTACGTCCCCAGCTCCAGCCGCTTGGCCGCCTGCTGATAGGCACCATTCACAGCCTCCAGCGACAGATGCTGATACACCTTCAGATTTTTCTTGCTGGCCTGGCCGCTGAGAAGCTGGATCTGCGCGTCCGACAGCTTCTCTCCAGTCAGGAACGTCAGCATCTGATGCCGGAACAAAGGCGGATGCACCGCGTCCCCCAACTCCGCCTGGACGCGGTAACCCTGTACGATCTGCTGAACGCGCCCAACGGTATACGGGGTGACCTGAGACTAGGACCCAAAACCAGCGCTAAGGAACTTAGCGCTGCCTGCGCCGCCAGGTTCGGAGTTCGGCATCGGCCAAAGTGTCGCTGATCTCGGCATAGCGCAGGGTGGTCTGAATGTGGCGGTGGCCCAGCCGCTTGCGGATGGTTCCCAGACTCACGCCCCCGTTGACCAATTCCGTCGCGTGGCTGTGGCGCAACTGATGCATCGTGCTGGTCACGCCTGCGAGAGCCGCGTAGCGCTGCCAGCGCTCCTGCACGCTCTGATACCGCAGCGGCCCACCACGCCCGTTCTTTTGCGCCTGAAACAGCGGCCCGTGTGTGTAGTCCAGAGACCGCAGATACTTCCGCAGCGCGTTGACCAGGCGGGGATCATCGAGCAGCGCCGGACGGTGCTGCTCTCCCTTGCCCAGCACGATCAAATGTTCATCTCACCTGGCAAGATCAAGATCGTCCAGATGGATGTTCAGCGCCTCGCTGATCCGCAGCCCCGTTTCAAAGACCAGCCGGAACAGCAGGGTGTCCCGTGTCTGCCGCGCAGGACTGACGGCAAAGATGCGCTCAATGTGGTCCCGGCGCAGACCGCGCGGGTGGGGCAGTGGAATTTTGGGACGTTCAATATGCTGGGTGGGATCAAGGTCTGGCCCGCCATGCTGCCGATTCCAGCGACAGAAGCGCTCAAAAGCGGTCTACTTGCGGTTCTGGGTAGAGGCAGCCCATCCGTGGGCTGCGAAGTACGCTTCCAGAGCTGCCGCATCCAGCTTTTTGCCGTTGTCCTGCAACCAGCGTTGGAGGTGGGTCAGGGCTGCCCGGTAGGCCCGGATGGTGGCCGGGCTGCGATTCAGCCCCGCAAGGAAATGCGCGGCGGCGATTTGAACATCACTGGGATTCATACCTGTGATAAGAGCCTGATACTGGTGGCGAAGTTGGTCAGGTGCAAACTGGAGCATGTTGCGCCCTGAACCCATCGGTGCCATCCCTGAAGAAACAGTTCGTGTGGCTCGGGCTGCCTTTCGAAAAGGCAGCCTCGCCATGCGGTTACGAGACGAGCTGGGAACGCTGTACACCAACGCGGATTTTGCTGACCTGTATCCCAACCTCGGCCAGCCTGCCCTATCTCCCTGGCGATTGGCCCTGGTCACCGTGCTGCAATTTTTGGAGAACCTGACGGACCGTCAGGTGGCGGATCAGGTCCGAGGTCGGGTGGACTGGAAGTACGCCCTGGGACTCGATCTCACTGACCCCGGTTTCGACCGGAGTGTGCTGAGCGAGTTTCGGACCCGTCTGACCCAGAACCAAGCCGAAGCGCGGCTGCTGGACCGCATGCTGGAGCACTTCCAAACTAAGGGATTGATTCGTGCCCGTGGGCATCAGCGTACCGATTCCACACACGTCCTGGCTGCGGTACGACGACTCCAACGGTTGGAATCGGCAGCGGAAATGGTGCGGGCGGCATTGAATGCGTTGAGTGGGGCGGACCCTGAATGGGTCCGCCGTGTCGCACAGCCCGAGTGGTTTGAGCGCTACGGGCACCGGGTCGAGGACTACCGCCTCCCGAAAGGCAAAGCTACCCGTGAAGCGTATGGCTTAGCGGTGGCTACTGACGGCTTTACCCTGCTGGACGCGCTCAACGGCGAAGGGACCCCCGAGGGTCTTCGTCGCCTGCCGATGATCAAAGTGTTCGAACAGTGGTGGGCGCAGAATTTCATTCGTGAAGAAGGGCGGATTCGCTGGCGACGAGGCGACGAACTGGCCCCCTCAGGTGAACGCTTCAACTCCCCTTACGACGCCGAAGCGGCTTACTCCACCCGTCGTGAGCACGAGTGGATCGGGTACAAGGTCCATATCAGCGAGACTTGTGATGCAGAGTTGCCGCACCTGATCACCCACGTCCACACCACCAATTCCACCATCCAGGATGTCACCAGTACAGCCCCGATCCATGCGGCCTTGGCTCAGCGCAACCTCCTCCCTGAGAAACACATCGTGGATGCTGGATACATTGACGCGGAGCTGTTGGCCTCCAGCGTGCCGGAACACGGCGTCAATCTCATCGGTCCGACCCGCGAGAACCGAAGTTGGCAAGCCCGTGCGGGCACGGGCTACGCCGCCAGCCACTTTCAGATCGACTGGGACCACTGCCAAGTCACCTGTCCGCAGGGTGCGACGACGCGAGGCTGGTATCCAACGGTGAACCGCTTTGGCACGCTGGAGATCCTCATTCAGTTTGATCGGGAGGTCTGCGCCGCGTGTGCCGTTCGATCCCTGTGCACCAAGGCCAAAGGTGGACGCCGCGTGGTGATCCAACCCCGTGAGAAACACGAAGCGCTACGGCTGGCACGCGAATACGCCACTTCACAGGAGTGGCAAGCCCTGTACCACCGGCGTGCCGGAATCGAGGGCACCTTGTCCCAAGGCACCCGTGCCTTGGGCCTCCGTCGTACACGCTATCGGGGTCTGAGGAAAACGGCCTTGCAACATGCCGCTACTTGCGCTGCCATCAATGTTCTTCGCGCGGTGAGCTGGCTGAACGGGGACAAGCCAGGCCGAACCCGCGTCTCCCGCTTCAGCCAGCTAGCCGTCTCCGCCTGATCCGCCGACTTCGCCACCAGAGTCAGGAGAATGACCGCAGGAAGGACGTCTGGTACATCAGGCTTGCTGAGCTAGATTCTCTCCTCACCGAGATCTGATGCGTCGAAATCGCTCCACTGGAACTGCGCTTTTCCCGCTCTGTGACATGATGACGCCATGTCCGGGCATCGGTTGACCACGCACGCGCGCATGCCTGTGCAGAGTTGGCGCGCGCTTGAACTCGGTGGCCTCGACTTGCTCCACGGTAGCTTCACCACCCACGCCTTTGCCCGGCACACCCACGACACCTACAGCATCGGACTCCTCGGCCACGGCGCGATGACCTTCGATTGCCAGGGGGCCACTCACACCCTGCGCCCTGGCCTGATCGGCCTCATCCACCCAGACGAAGTTCACACTGGACACGCCGAGACCACCGACGGCTGGACGTACCGCAACTTCTACCCGGACGTTCCGCTCCTCCAGGGGGCCTTCACCGACTTTGATGATGCTTCAGACGCGCTTCCCCGCCTCCCCGTCGTGATCGACGATCCAGCGCTGTTTCAGTCGCTGGTCACCGCACACCGGGCTTTTGAGGAGCACGCTTCCAGTCTGACACGCGAATCCCTGATGCGCGCCGCGCTAACCCATCTGGTGAGGCGGCACGCCTTCCAGCCCCCAGCTCTGAGAACGGCCCTGCACGAGCCAGGTGCGCTGCGCCTGGTGCGCTCCCAGTTGGAAGACGAGTTCGCGCGCAACGTGACCCTGGACGAGCTGGCAGCCACCACCGGACTCAACCCCTTCACGCTGCTGCGGGCGTTTCGCCGCACCTACGGTCTACCGCCGCACGCGTATCAACTCCAGGTTCGGCTCAGACACGCCAAGCGTTTTCTGCGAGGCGGCGAAACCGTTGTGGACGCCGCGTTGCTCGCAGGCTTTGCCGATCAGAGTCACCTCGGCAGGCACTTTCGCCGCACCTTTGGTGTCACGCCGCAGCAGTACCGCCGGGGCGTCAAGAACGTTCTATCTTCCTGAGCGCCTGACCCACTAGCGTCCCCCCATGCTCTTTGCCGCCACGCCGGACGCGCGCCGTTCGGTCCATGCCCGCCTCCACCTCGCGCTCGCCATGTTGCTGGCGGGCAGTTCCGTGGTGATGACCAAGATCGTCGGGGCGAGTCTGCCTCTCTTTCTCGCCAACGCCCTGATCCTGCTGCCCGCCTCGGTGGTCCTGATCGGACTGACCTGGTGGCGGGAAGGGCCGGTCCGCGTCCCACCGGACGCGTGGCGTCCGCTGATCCTGCAAGCCTTGTGCGGCATCGTGCTGTTCCGGATCTTTCTTTTTTACGGTATTCCCCTCACGTCAGCAGCCTCAGCAGGCATCCTGACCAGCGCCGTCCCCGCCGTGACGGCCTTGCTTGCCTGGCTCCTTTTGCGCGAACGCCTGGGGGCCAGGGACATCATCGGCGTCGCGCTGACCGCCCTCGGCATTCTGGTGTTGACGGTCCCCGGCGCGTCACCGGACGCAGGCGCACGTCCCCTGCTGGGCGGCCTCTTCGTCCTGGGGGCGGTGTTCGGTGAAGCGTCGTGGAACGTGCTGAGTCGCCTGTCCGGCGCACGTCTCAGTCCACTGGCCGCCACCACCGTGGTCACGACGCTCGCCCTGCTCCTGTTCCTGCCTCTGGCTGTCCCCGAGGCCCTGCACTTCGACTTCTCCAGTCTGACCCTCGGTGACGGCGTGGCCCTCCTCTATTACGCCCTGGGAGCCACTGTACTGGCCTATGTCCTGTGGTTTGCCGGGGTGCGCTATCTGAGCGCGAGTACAGCCGCCGTGTACACCGGATGGCTCCCCGTCAGCGCCGTGGCGCTCTCCGCCCTGGCGCTGCATGAACGGCTGACGCTGTGGCACGCCCTGGGGCTGGCCTGCGTCCTGTGCGCCACCGTTGTTTTCGCCCGCTCAGAAGAATGAAAAAGGAGATCAACATGGAGATTCAAACGACACCTGCGTGGCAGGAGGCATTCCCCGGCGGGCATGTTGGGGCGCTGCTCTTGAACAACATCGACAACACGAGGCGGGGACCTGAACTCGAAGAGCGCAAGCGGAGCCTGGAAACACGGCTGCGGGCCGAGTTCGGCCACCTCTCCCGCGCTGAGCTGCTCGAGCTTGAGGTGCTGAATGCCTACCGGGCGTATTACAGGGGGTTTGACCAGACCTACCATGTCCAGCTTCAACAGGAGTCCATCGTCCACAAGAACAAGGCCATGCCGAACGTGAGTCCGCTCGTGGACGCCAGCTTTCTCGCTGAGCTTGAAACGCTGGTGCTGACGGCCAGCCACGATGCGGACCGACTGGCGTGGCCACTGACCATCGACGTGACGCAGGGTGGGGAGGCGTTCGAGCAGATGAACGGCAAGGTCCGCAGTCTCAAGGCCAGCGACATGATGATGGCGGACACCCAGGGCACCGTCTGCACCATCCTGTACGGGCAGGATCGGCGGACGCCGGTTTCAACAGCGACGCGGCGCGTTCTGTACGTGTGTTATGCGCCCCCTGGCGTAACAGAGCAGCGGGTTCGGCAGCAACTGGACATCATGCTCAGTCACGTGCGGCTCTTCGCGTCTGGAGTGCAGGTAGAAGGTCTGGAGATTTTTACGGGTGGAGTCACTTCGTGAGCAGGAGGGGTCAATAAATTGGAACAGACACGCCAAGTGCAGAGCTGATCCATTCATGCCCGTCGAATTCATCCTCGATGATCAGGCTGCCCGTTACGGGCGGTTTGCGGCTGACCCTACGCCCGAGCAACTGGCCCCCTACTTCTTTCTGGATGAGGCCGATCTCACCTTGATCGCCGAGCGCCGCCGCAATCACAATAAACTCGGTTTCGCCGTCCAGCTCTGCACCCTGCGGTATCTGGGAACCTTTCTGCCCAACCCCATTCAGGTGCCACAGGTGGCTGTCCGGCATGTCGCTGGTCAACTGGGCCTACCAGCAGACGTGTTCATGCCCTACGCCCTGCGCGAGGAAACCCGCTACACCCACCGCCACAGCATCATTCGGTCTCTGGAGTATCAGGAATTTGACGGGGTTCAGGCCTTCCGGCTGATCCGCCGGATCTACGCCCACCTCGCAGTGAGTGCCATCGGCCCCATCGTCCTGTTCGATTTCGCCACGGCCCATCTGATTGCCCAGAAGGTGGTGCTGCCCGGTGTCAGTGCGCTGGCACGGCTGAGTGCGGAGCAGCGGCAGAGCCTGGAACGGTTGCTGGTGCTGCCGGAGGGCAAGTGGCAGACCCCACTCGAAGTCCTGCGCACGCCCTCTTCACGGGTGGGGGCGCTTTCTCTGACCTAGGCGCTGCACCGGGTAGTGCAGATTCGCGCCCCGGGCATTGGAGACCTTGACCTCTCCGACGTTCCCGAAGCCAGACAGGCCGTGCTGGTGCGCCACGCCCAGAAGGTGCGGGCGCAACTGATCGAGCGCTTGGGCGAGGAACGTCGTCTGGCCACCCTGCTGGTCTTCTTGCAACATCTGGAACGCACCGCCACCGACGACGCACTGGACATCTTTCACGGTTTGATGGCGAGTTTTGCCCTGCGGGGCGAGGCAAAACGCAAACGGGAAAGCCTGCGTTCCCTGAAGGATCTGGACCAGGCGGCCTTGCTGCTGAGGGACGCCGTGCAGGTGCTGAACTCAGAAGGGCAGGACGCTCGCCAGCAGGTCATTGCGCAGGTGGGTAAGGCGGCCATGCGCGAGGCCGTGCGCGTGGTGGATGAACTTGCCAGACCTGCTGGGGAGGCCCTGCCTAAGGCGCTGAGCGACTCCTATACTACCATCCGGCGCTTTCAATGGCTGCTGTTACAGACCATCACCTTTACCGGAACACCTTCCGCGAAACCGCTGCTGGATGCGCTGGCATTTCTAACAAGGATGGAGCAGCCGGGGCGTGGCACGCCCGGCTGGGGCGACGCTCCCCGGAGCGTCGTGCCTAAAAGCTGGGAGCGGCAGGTGTTTCCGCCCAAAGGCGAGTTCAACCATGAGGCGTACACCCTGTGCGTGCTGAAAAGCCTGATGCAGCCTTTTCAGCGCCGGGAAGTCTTCGTGGTTCGCAGCGCGCAGTACGGCGATCCACGGGCCGAACTGCTGCAAGGCGAAGCGTGGCTGGACGCCCGCGTGGACGTGTGCCGCGTCCTGGAACGCGAGCTTGATCCGGCCTCAGAGCTGTCCCGGCTCAGCCTTGAACTGGACCACGCTTACCACGAGGTGGGCCGCCATCTGGACACCAACGACGCCCTGTGGCTGACCCAGGAAGCGGGACAGACCCGTGTGCATCTGGCTGCCCCGGACGCCCTAGCTGAGCCGCCCAGCCTGAAAGTGCGGCGGGCCAAGACTTCGGCCCGCCTGCCGGTGGTTGATCTGGCGGAGCTGCTGATGGAAGTCCACGCGTTCACGGGTCTGGCGGATGCCTTCATCCAGAGGAATAACGAATCCGTGCTGGTACGACTTCAAAATCGGTCTGTGCACAGCGCATGGCCCAGCGGCGCAGGCTAACGTTGTTCAGCGTGCCTTCACGCTTCGAGCTCCCGTCAGGGGTCACCTGGTGTCTCTAGCGCAAATGAGCTCCCACCAGCAGATCATTCGGGTCGTACGGATTGTCCATTCATGCGCGCCCAGAGCCTGGGTTGTGAGGTCTTGGAAAGCCAATGGCCTTTAATCTCTACTAACACCTTGCACCGGGTGCACTTGCTGGAATGGACGCTCCCTTCCAATCGAGGTCCCTCTGCCATGAACCCGCCACCCGCCCGGACCACCGCCCAGCCCGGGCAGACCCCGCCGTTGTCGTTCGATCCCGCCCGCCTGCTGCTCTGGATTCCACCGCTCGCCGCTGCCATTGGATTGGCCATTCTAACGGCCCTACGCCTGGCCGCCCCGCCGTACGTGGGCCTTCTGAGCTTCATCATCGCCTACAGCAGCCTGGCCCTGTTCGGCCCACGCTTCTCCAGAGCTATCCTGCTGAACAGCGCCGCGCCGATCTACGCGGTCCTCCTGCTGCTGGCCTGGGTCACGGCGCTGTACCTGCTGCCGGGCCATCCGGCCACCCCAATGGTCCGCTTGGCCGTCCTGCTGCACCTCACCACCGTGTACGTCTTTCTGTTCGTACAGTTATCCCCTTCAAGCGCGGCACGCTGGGCGTGGGGCACCCTGGCGCTCCTGATCCTCACGGCACTGCCCCACGCCTGGCGAACGCTGGGGCAGACCGGCGTCTTCGACAGCCTGACGCTGCCGGTGACCCTGCTGTTCTCCCATGGCGCGCTGATCACGGTCCTCCATTTGTTCAGTACCTTCCGAGACCAGGTGACCCACGCCGATGGACGGGCGCAGGCCCTGCATGACCTGGCCCACCGTGACCCGCTGACCGGGCTGCTCAACCGCCGCGCCCTGGCGCGTGATCTGGAAGCGGCCACGGCCGCTTCAGGAGCCGAGGGCCAGCTGGCGGTGATCGACGTGGACGGCCTCAAAGAGGTCAATGACCGCCTGGGGCACGCGGCGGGCGATGACCTGCTGCGCCGATTCGCTGAGGGCTTTACGGAGCAGGCAGGGGCTTTCGGGCAGGTGTACCGCATCAGCGGGGATGAATTCGCGCTGCTGTTGCCGGACGACGGGCCGGCAGGGGCGGTTATCGTCGACCGGGTGACCCAGGCCGTGCGGGCGTACTACCCGGGAGCGGCGGCCAGCGTGGGCGCGACCCGCAGGCGAGCCGGGGAGACGGCGGACGCGTGGCTGTCGCGCGCCGATGACGCGATGTACCGGCACAAGCGCCGGGGTGGGCCGGGACGGTAAGGACAACATTCCACCGGTCCTGCACCGCTTCAGGACGGGCAGGAGCCTGAAACTGCAGATGACGGCAGACCCACACGGCTGAGGAGAAGGGATGAAGCATCCCGACGGGACACCGATAACGCCTGAAGAGTGGACGGGAGAGCGGCTCTGGCGTTGGGAGCGGTTGCACAAGCAACAACGCTCCTGCCACCCCGTGTCTCAGCAGTTCCTACCGCTGTTCAATCGGTACGTCGAGGGGAACTGGGCAATCTGACCGGATTAGTCGAGCCGATGGAACGGTACAGCGAACGCTGTGTGTCTCAAAGGTTGAACAATCCTGAAGTGCTCGAGGTGCCTGCCACGCCATCAGTCACTGGGGCAGAGTCTGAGTGAGCACACGGCAGTCAGACCTCGGGATTGAAGGGCGGGTAAGCTGAATGCCGGGTCCAGCTCGTGGTGCCCAAGAGGACCCCTCCGTTCGGTGTGCGGCCCTGGATCGGCGGCAGGAGTGCCGTGATCCGCTTTAGTGCCTCCTTCCAGGTCCCATCCCCCGTTGGATGAAGTTTCTCTACATCCATCAATCATGGGGAGGTGCGGCCAGTCCCCGTAGACTCCGCCGATGACGCACCTGTCCCCGATGGCGTTGGGGCCGGCACCCGAATACCGGCGGCTCGTCGAAGAGATGCCTATCCTGCTCTGGACGGCCGACGCCACCGGCCGCTGGACCCATGTCAACGGGCGCTGGACCGAGTACACCGGCCTGATCGGCGAGGCCCAGGGTTTCGGCTTTGAAGCCGCCCTGCATCCTGAAGACGTGGCCCCCACCGTGAAGGTCTGGACCGCGGCCATTCACAGCGGACAGCCGTATGACATCGAATACCGGCTGCGCAACACGCACGGGCAGCACCGCTGGTTTGTCGTACGCGGTCGCAAGGTGGCCACTCCAGGCGCTGACGACGTCACCTGGGTGGGCAGTTGCACCGACATCGACGCACAAAAACAGGCCGAGACGGCGGCCCTCCTGGCGCAGCGCTCTGCGGTGCGCGCGCTGGGGCTGGCACTGGAAGTGCGGGATGGGGAGACCGGGGGACACACGGACCGGGTGGTGGCCCAGGCCCTGGCCTTGGGGCGAGCCTTGGGACTGAATGCCACGGACCTGACCGCGCTCGAACTGGGGGCGACGCTGCATGATGTAGGCAAGATCGGGGTCCCGGACCGCGTACTGCGCAAACCAGGCGTACTGGACGTGGACGAGCGGGCCTTGATTCACGCTCACCCCACAGAGGGGGTGCGCTTTGCGGCGGCCCTGGGCTTTCTGCCACCGGCGGCGCTGGGAGTGATCCGCCACCACCACGAGCGTTGGGACGGACACGGCTATCCGGACGAGCTGGCCTGGGACCAGATTCCCTTGCTGGCGCGCATCTTCGCGGTGGTGGACGTGTATGACGCGCTGATCAGCGACCGGCCGTACAAGGCGGCTTGGACGCCTGGGCAGGCCCAGGCGGAGATCGCACGGCAGGCAGGCCTTCAGTTCGATCCACAAGTGGTGCACGCTTTTCTAGAGTTGACCGCGTCCTGAGGTGACCTTTGCCGCTCTCTTCAGGGCGCCGTTCTCCAGCGTGCTTGCGAAGGCAGGCAAAGGCCGGCCGTACGGTCATCATCTGCCTTGAACAACAGGCTGGTGCGTCCAAAATGACCGTTCGACGAAGCGCTGTTGCCGCGTGACTTCTGGAAGCGTGTCGTGACACCGAAGTTCACAAAAAACTGACTGAGGTTGTTGGTCTATCGGCATTATTTTTCCCTCATTTTCCATCGTTCCAGACACCCGAGAGGCGATCAATCCCTCCACAGCAGTTCCGGGACAACCGACCCACTGTACGTCCCATTTCCTGCAACGGTCGCTGGCAACGGTGTTCTGAACGGCATCCAGGACGCAATTTTCCTCGTCGTCGTTCTTGGACTGTAGTTCTTGATACCTCATTCAGGGAGACGCCCTAACCAGTGATGAATTTGTCACATTGCACCCGATACAACTAAACCCGGCCTCAAGCCGCCCGGCAGTTGCCTGCTCAGCTTCTCGTCTGAGACCCCACTTTTCGCCTCTCGCAAGGAGTTGCTATGGCCCTGTTCGGCGACCTCAAACATCAAACGCTCGCCGATCTGGCAAAAGTCATCCACATTCACACCGGCACGTTGTTATTTCATTCCGCCTACCAGGGCAAGACCGTCGAACTGGTGTTGAACCGGGGGCACCTGCACGCGATGTACCTGGACGGCTTTCCCATTCAAGACCTGACCCAGGCGCGGGCTATCCTGCACCAGCTTCATGTTCAGGGCCACGGGGCGTTCGAATTGCACCGTCAAACCCTGCTCGTGGGCGATGTCCGTCTCTACGATCAGCCCTTTGCCGACCTGGTGTACGACATCGTCGAATCCACGCTCCCCGGCATGCCTGGGCCCGTGGTTCCCGCCGATCAGCTGCCGCATCCCGACACACGGTTCACCCTCACGCCGCAGTCCCCACCCGTGCCCGCCTCGCTTGTGCAGCTCTGGGCCAGGGTTCAACCCCACCTGGCTCAGGGCAGCAGCGCCGCTGAACTCGCGCCGCGCTTGGACCTGTCCCCGCACGACATGCAGACGGCGCTGTACCGACTCCGGGCCCTGGACCTGATCACGCCGCAACGGGCGGCGGTTTCACGCCCAGCATCCGTTGCCCACCATGCGCCCATGCCGCAGGGCCCGGGAGGCTCCACCGTGGACGACATCACGCCCGTCACCCTCCCTCCCACCTCCCCAGCACCCCGGCTGCTGGTGCAGCGCCTGCTGGGGGCGCTGCGCCGCTTCACCCAAGGCGGCGCCGCATGACCGCCTTTGGGCCGCCCCTCAAGCTGGTGATCTCCGGGCCAGTCGGGGCCGGCAAGACCACCTTCGTCCAAACTATTTCCGAAACTCCTGTTGTCGCCACCGAGGCGGAGGCCAGCGAAGACATCGGCAAGCAATACACCACCGTCGCCTTCGACTTCGGCACCTTGCGCCTGGACGGCCAGGACGTACACCTGTACGGCACACCGGGCCAGGACCGCTTCAACTTCATGTGGGAAGTGCTGTGTGAGGGCGCCCTGGGCCTGGTGCTCCTGGTGGCCGGAAACCGCCCACAGGATTTCACCCACGCCCGCAACATGCTCGACTTCATTACCAGCCGCATCCCCGTGCCGTTCCTGGTCGGCGTGACCCGGCAGGACCAGGCCGCAGTGTGGCAGCCAGAAGATGTGGCCCTGTATTTCGGCCTGCCCGAACGGCAGGTGGTGGGTCTGAACGCCACCCACCCGGACGAGGTGCGTCAGACGCTCGCCACCCTGCTGGAACTGCAATTGGTGCCGCTTCACTGAAAATCCCATAGCTCACCCTTCGCCCCTTCTGAATTCGCCTCTTCTCTTGTGCCCGGAATCACTCAAATCTTCCGGAAAGGAACCACCATGACGGCTACCATGAGCAAGCAAGACCAGCTGACCTCCACCCTCACCACCCTGCGCGGCGCGCTACCCGAACTGCGTGGCGCGCTGGTGGCCACCGTCGACGGCCTGCCCATCGCACAGGACATGGGCGGCGGCGCGGACGCCAACCGCGTGGCGGCGATGGCCGCCACCGCCCTGGGACTGGGCAAGCGCATCAATGAAACCCTGGGATCGGGCCAGCTCACCGACATGAGCGTGGGCGGCACCGATGGCCAGGTGTACATCTACGCCGCCGGGAAGAAAGGCGTGCTGGCCGTTGTCGCGCCGGCCGGCGTCAACCTGGGCCTCCTGCACATGGAAGCCCGGGATGCGGCCCAGAGCGTCTCTATCATCCTGTAAGGCCAACACTCATCAGTTTGTTCGCAGACCCAACGTCATTCGCGTGGCAGCGAACACCAGCAACACCCATCGTCCGGAGGCCCCATGGCCACACTGTCCACTTCACTCGCGGGGCTGCTCAGCACCCTGTACCCAAGGAGAATTCCCATGACTGCCACCCTCACCCCGTCTCTGCGCCCGCACCTGGGCGACTACAGCTCCATCGTCTGCTTCAAGGCCGTGATCGTCGGCGTCGAGGATACCCTCGGCCCGGACGGCGCCGCCGTGGTTTTCATCCGCGCCGGCAAGGTCCGGGGCCGTGACCTCGCCACTGAACTGGGCGTGGCTGGCAGCAACGTGCCCATCGAACAACTCGCTGGGCTGCTGAACGCGGCCATCGGCAGGGACGGCACCTGTCTCGCCGGTGTGACCAGATCCTACCGTGAAGGCCAGAACGTCGTCATCGAGACCCAGGACACCGTGTGCTCGGCGGGCGAAGCCATGGGCAGTGACCGCAAGTGCACCTTCACGCTGGGCGCGGTGTGGGGCGCACTGGAGGCCATCACGGGCGAGCTGTACCTGGGGGAGCATACCGACAGCGTGCTGCGCGGCGGGACGTGCGACAAGTTCGTCTTTAGCCCGCTCTAAGCGGCTTTCGGGGCACCTTCACCAGGAGTGGTGAAGGTGCCCTTTTCAGTCTTGTTAAGACATTTGACTCCGAGCGCTTACGGATGCTGCTGCACGCTCACAACAAGGACCTGTCTCCGCGCCAGGCTGACCTGACGGAGGGGCTCGCTGTCCTGTTCAAACGGGGGTGATGCGTTCACCCTCTGTTGCAGATCTATCCTGTGGCGGAGAACGTAGATGCTGCGTCCACACCTCAGGTTTTGCATGGTGGAGAATCCCCATCTCTTCCGCTTCCTGAGCATCGATGCCTACGCCAACGCCTCCAAGCCCTGGGCCTTCAGACGAAATGCCGCCTGTTTTCAGCCATCATTTCGATGAACACTTGCGCCAGGTCCGGATCGAAGTGCTGTCCCGCCTGAGTCCTGATCTCAGCTAAAGCGGTCTCTGTGCTCCAGGCCGTCTTGTAGGGCCGCTCGCTCGTGAGCGCGTCATACACGTCACACAGCGCGAAAATCCGTCCCTCCAGACTGATGGCGTCCCCCATCTTTCCCGCCGGGTAGCCCTGACCATTCCAGCGCTCATGGTGATCAGCCACCACATTTAGTGCCGCTGTCGGAAGAAAACCTAACGCTGTGGCAAAGCGAACGCCTGCCTCCACATGCGAGCGCATCACCGCCCACTCGGCCTCGCTCAGCTTGTCAGGCTTGAGCAACACCGCGTCCGGGATGGCGATCTTGCCAATGTCGTGCAAGTACGCGCCCCAACGCAGCGCCTGGAGTCGTGCCGGATCCCACGACAACGCCGCCCCCATCCGCAGGGCCAGCGTGGTCACCCGGTCCGTGTGGCCCTGCGTTTCGCCGTCGCGTGCTTCCAAGGCCAGACCCAACGCCCGCAGGGCCGCTTCACGCGCCTGGATCGTCTGCTCATCGGCCGCCAGGCGGCCCGCCAGACCCGCAATGGTGCCGGACACCATGCTAAACAGCGCGGCTTCCTCGGCCTGCCAGCGGTGCGGTGCCAGGGTATGCATCAGAAACGCGCCCAGCAGGCGGCCCTCGGCGTCGCAGACCGGGCAGGCGGCCAGACTGGCCACCCCCAGTTCAGGAAACCCCGCCGTCTGAGGGGACGCGCTGGTGTCATCGAAGAACAGGGGTTGGGTACTGACTTCCAGCGCACGCATGAGAGGCGTGTCGCTGGGCAGGCCATGAATGGCAATGTGCTGCATGCCCGGGGTCTGCGGCATCTCGCCCCATGCAGCGCGCACCTGATAGGTCAGGGCCTGCGCACCGCCCACCTGGAAGTAGGCCGAGCCCACAGCGGCAGTATGGGTCACCAGGTGTTCCAGGGTGGGGGTCACGCCGCTGGCCAGGTCTGGGGCTGAGACGGCCAGCCGGGTCAAGGTCAGGACCGACTGGGCTGCCGTGGTGCGCGCATCGTCACCCGCAATCAGGTCTGAGACACGTGGCTTGAGGACTGAAGACGACTCCATAACAGCACAATAGTTGGCCCCACTGACAAGACCGTCACAGGGCAGCCGAAGCGAGGGAGCAGCCAGCCGAACCAGCACAAGGAAAGTACACGCTGCGGTTTGGGACAGCCAGAAGTCGTCCCAAACCGTTCACACCAGGTCAAAGTGCTGGGCGGTGTATCACTGGCCGCTCTGGAAAACCGGAGCCCAAACAACACCAGAGGGATGGGAGTTAGCGCCTGAGGACAGAACAGAGGCGTGGCATGACTTAAAGTATGCCACACAAAAAATCAGCTTTCCGGCTCACTTTCGTGCCCGACGCAGGCTGTGGAGGCTGCCAGATGCCCCTGTTCTGCGGTCAACGACACTGGGACCGGCAAAAGAACCAGGTCCTCTCTGAAGTGCGAGCCGAAAGTGGGCTTGACATCCTGTGCACGCGGTTCTGTCAAGTTAATCGGACAGCATGTGAATAATGAGTTTAAACGCCTTGGAACTCAGACAGGACCCTCCAAGAATTAGGCCAAAACAGGCTTAGTATTATGTTCTTATACAAATAAAGTCCAACCTCTTAATTTATAAACTACCAATATAAAGTGACATGAGTCACTAAACACTTAACTTGACAGAACCGGCACATCAAAGGCGAGGTTCCCAGTGCCTGGCCCCTCACCCTCCAGCAGCGTCAGCAAAGCCTGGCTGGCCGTCACGGCGCGCAAGTGCTGGTCCAGCAGCAGCAGGGGATCCGGCTTGGCGTCCAGCGCCGCCCGGTTCAGGTTCAGCGACTCGACCAGTTGCCATTCCAGCGCCTTGACCACGGCGATGCTGGTCAGGGCCACCACCACGCCGTCGATGCGGTTGTCCGACGTGCGGTAGGGATTGATCTGCAGCAGGAACCACGCCCCATCCTGGGTCTGCACCTGAGCCTCGTGGGGTTCCAGGGTGTTCAGCACCCTCTGGATGTCTGTCACAAGCCGGTTCTGGCGCAGCAGGACGTGGAAATCACCCAGGGGCCGGCCCACGTCGGCCGGCGTCAGACGCACCAGGCGGCCGATCGGCGCGGTGAACCGCCGGATGGTCAGGTCATTTCCCAGAAAGAGGATGGCGGTTCCCGCGGTGTCCAGCAGGTTGTTCAGGTCGTCGTTGGCGCGGGCCTGGTCCTGGATGATGACCTGATGCTCGGCGTTCACGGTGCTCAGCTCCTCGTTGAGCGACTGCAGTTCCTCTTTCGAGGTCATCAGCTCCTCATTGGCACTCTGCAGCTCCTCGTGACTGGTCTGGAGTTCCTCATGGCTGATCCGCAGGTCCTCCACCGAGCAGGCCATCTCCTCGACCGTGGCGCGTAGCGCCTCACGGCCGTGGCGGAGTTCCAGTTCCAGGGCCAGGCGGTGCCCGGCGTCGCTGACACCTTCCGCCTCTGCGGCGTTCCCAGCCTCTACCATCTCTGCGACAGCCTCACCAGTCTGCTGGAACGTGACCAGCAGCGGCCCATCGCTGGCGGGCTGAAGTGGCCGGACGGTCAGGTCGAGCGTCTGGGCTTTCCCGGTCTGTGCCCCGTCGGTCTGGAATTCCCCCGGCGTCATGGCCACCAGCCCCCGGTAGGTGACCCGCCGCCGCTTATGGTGAGCCTCGCGCACGGCGGAGCGCAGCGCCAGCCGCAGGCTGACCGGCACCATCTCGAACACGCTGTTCTGCACCTGCCCTGGCGGGAGTTCCAGATATCGGCCGGTGCGTCCATGCACGAACAGCACCTCACCCTGACCACTGACCACCACGGCCGGTGGGGCATACTCGGCCAGCAAGGCGTCCTGCACCATAGGGGCCAGATCAGGGCGGACAGCGGAATCAATGCGGGTCGGCACCGTCTTCAGAGCCGCCCCGCCACCGGGCGGTGTCTCGCCGGCGCGTGGTGGATACGAGGGATTCAGTGGCGGCCGGCCCGCCTCGCCCCCGTCACGCCGGTAAATCTTCCAGCGCCGGTCGAGCGCGGTAAAGCCCTGCTGATCGGGACCGATCGACTCGCTGGCCCCGAGAAACAGCAGGCCGGCAGGCCTGAGGGCGTAGCGGAACAGCTCCAGGATCTGGCGTTGCAGTTCGGTGCCGATGTAGATCAGCAGGTTGCGGCAGCTCACCAGATCCAGACGCGTGAACGGCGGATCGGCGAAGGTGCTGTGGGTGGCGAAGACCACGCTGTCCCGGATGCTGCCCCGCACCTGGTACTGATTGCCGACGAGCTGAAAGAACCGCTGCAGGCGCTCTTCCGACACGACGTAGGCGATGTCCTTTGGGTACAGGCCCTGCCGGGCGGTGTTCACGACCACCGGGTCGATGTCGGTGGCGAAGATCTGGACCCTGAGGGGGGGGCCACCTGTCCGTTCCCCAGCCAGCTCCGTGATCAGTTCGTGCAGCACGATGGCCAGGGAGTACGCCTCCTCACCGGTCGAGCAGGCCGTGACCCAGACCCTAAAAGTGTCCTGCTCCTGTTTGTACCCTTGCAGGACGCTTCTTAACTGGATTTTCAGCGCCTCGAAGGCCTCGGTGTCCCGGAAGAAGCTGGTGACGTTGATGGTGAAATCCTGAAACAGCGCCTCGATCTCGTCCGGGGAGGTTTCCAGCACCTGGACATAATCGGCGACGTTCCCGATCCCTCGCCCCTTCATGCGGCGGTCAATGCGGCGGATCAGCGTGGCGCGCTTGTAAAGCGTGAAATCATGGCCGCTGTGAGCGCGCACCAGCCGCAGGATCGTCTGCAGCGGCGTGCCGGATTCACCCCCACCCTGGACCAGGGCCTCCTCCAGCAGCGGGGGCACCTCCGCTAGGCCCATCAGGCGGACGGCGAGTTCCGGGGCGGGCAGTACATTGTCCGCCAGCCCCGTGGCTGCCGCGCTGCGGGGCATGTCGGGATACTCGGCCGTCTGGGGGTCCTCAATCAGCACCCGACCGCCGAGCCGCTTGATGGCCCCGATGCCCCGCGTGCCGTCACTCCCCAGACCCGACAGGACGATGCCCACCGCCCGCGCCTGCTGATCGGCGGCCAGCGACTCGAAGAAGTGGTCGATCACCTGGCCGCCCGCCAGGGCCAGGTCTCCAGGACGCAGCGTTCCGCCCCGGAGACTCAGGCTGTGGCCCGGCGGAATGACGTACACATGGTTGGCCCGCAAGGGCTGGCTGCCGGTGATCTGGACCACGGGCATGGGGGTGCAGCGGGCCAGAAGGTCCGGCATCAGGCCCGGCGCGTTTGGAGCCAGGTGAGGCACCACGACGAAGGCCATGCCGGTGCTGGGCGGCAGGCCCAGGAAAAAGCGCTCGTAGCTGTCCAGCGCGCCCGCCGAACCGCTGATGCCCACCACCCGCGTGGGAGATTCCAGTGGGGCCTGGGGGTGGGGGGTGGACTCTTCGGCGATGATCGAGGCTCCTGGAGGGGCGGGTTCGCGGGCAGGGCACCGCCGGTTCGTCATGGGTCAGTTTATGCCTTACGGGACCTGTGCCGTCCAGCCGCCCTCATGTTCACCCTGGCCGAACAGGTCCACGAACACCCGGGTCAGCACCGGATCAAAATGCTGTCCCGCCTGCGCCTTGATCTCGGCCAGCGCCGCCGCCCGCGTCCACGCCACCTTGTATGGCCGCTCGCTCGTCAAGGCGTCATAGACATCGCACAGCGCGAACAGCCGGCCTTCCAGACTGATCTCCTCGCCCACCTTCCCTGCCGGGTAGCCCTGGCCATCCCAACGCTCATGGTGATCCCCTATCACCCGCAGCGCCGCGTCCGGCAGGCCGTCCAGTTCTGCCGCAAAGCGCAGCCCGGCGTCCACATGCGCACGCATCACCGTCCACTCCGCAGCGTCCAGTGGGCCGGGTTTGTGCAGCACCACGCGCGGGACCGTGAGCTTGCCGATGTCGTGCAGGTACGCCCCCCAGCGCAGCGCCCGCATGTGGGACGGGGACCACGACAGGGCCCCAGCCAGACGCAGGGCCAGCGCGGTCACGCGGTCCGTGTGGCCCCGGGTTTCGCTGTCCCGCACTTCCAGCAGCAGGGCCAGGGCGTGCAGCGCGGCGTCGCATGCCGCGTCGGCCTGCCGCCAGTCGCCGCTGGAAGGCCGTCTCGACGGCGTCCAGCTCAGCCTCAGCGAGAACGCGCAGCCTACCAGCCCCCATGACGTCAGGATAACCCAGCGAACCTCACACGACTCTCAACAATCCAGTCCCCAGGAAACCAGGCCGGCATCAATAGATTGTGGAGCGCCGCCGTCAGCAACATCACCATGACAGTCCATCCCTGGCCCCGGAATACCAACTGATCAGCACCATGAGCGGTCTTCAGCGCGGCAGCGTGAACCCGAACGTTGCGCCCTCGCCCAGCACGCCCTGCGCGCTGACCGTCCCCCCATGCCGCGCGATGATCCGCCGCACGTTCGCCAGCCCCACCCCCGTGCCCTCAAACTCGCGCTCCAGGTGCAGCCGCTGGAATACCCCGAACAACTTGTCCTGATACTGGGGATCGAAGCCCACCCCGTTGTCGCGCACAAATACCGCCCACGCGCCCTCGCGCGCTTCGGCCCACACCTCGATGACCGCCGTCTCGCGGGGCCGGGTGTACTTCACGGCGTTGCTCAGCAGGTTGCTCACCACCTGTTGCAGGGTGTCCTGATCCCCGGTCACCAACGGCAGCGGCGTCACCCGCCACTGCACCGCCCGGCCCTGCGCCTCCATCTCCAGGTCCTGCCGTGAGCGCAGCACCAGCGCCTCCAGGTCCACCGTCCCCAAGCGCAACGGCAGCCGGGCCGCGCGAGAGAGTTCGAGCATGGCGTCAATCAGCACGTTCATCCGGCCCGCCGCCTCGTCGATCACGCCCAGGTAATGCGACGCTTTGAGGTCCAGCTGTGATCCCATGCCCTTGCGCAGCAGCCCGCTGAAGCCCTGGATGTGCCGCACCGGAGCCCGCAAGTCGTGTGAGACGCTGTAGGCAAAGGCTTCGAGTTCCTCGTTGGCCGCCTGCAAGGCCGCCCGCTGCTGCTCGGCATGCCGGGTCTGTTCCAGCCGCTCCAACGCCAGCGTCAGGCTGCGTTCCACCGTACCCAGGACCGCGCGGTCCACCGAGGACCAGACGCGGGTGTCGTTCAGCGCGAAGCCCAGCACGCCCTGAACCTGCCCGTTCACCCGTACCGGCAGCGTCGCGGTGGCCTGCGGGTAGGGGTTATTGCCCAGCAGCTGGTCGGCGGCGGGGTCATAGACGTCCTGGTAGTGTGCCTGCCCGCTACGCCACGGGATCAGCAGGTTGGGGGTGGTCTCAAAGGGAAATCCGGCGTCCACGGCAGCCTGCAACTCCGGGAAACTGGCCAGACCCACCTGGACCTTGATGCGCCACAGGCCGTCCTCCGGCACATAGTACCCCACGAACCCGGCGGCCAGCAGCGGCAGCACCACCTCCTGCACACGGCGGATCAGCGTCAGGGCGTCCGTTTCCAACCCCAGGTCACGCGTCAGGACGGCGAACGCCTCCAGGGTGGCGTTGCGCCGTTCGACGGTGATGCGGTGAAGCTCGGCCTGCTGCGCGGCGCGCACCCGGGCGGTGGTCTCGGTCACGATGGCCAGTACCCCGCCCACGGCGCCGTGATCATCCTTGACTGGGCTGAAATTCAGCGTGAAGTACCCCGGCCCCGTGGGGTCACTGGGACGCAGTGCCAGCGGTTGATCAGTGAACGTGAAGGTCTCACCGCGCGTCAGGACGCCCTCGAAGATGGAGCGGTTGAAGTCCCAGACTTCCGGCCAGCATGCCTGGTTGGGCTGGCCCAGACCGGCGGGATGCTTGTCGCCCATGACGATGCGGTAGCCGTCGTTGTAAATCTGGATCAGCTCGGGACCCCACAACACGATCATGGGGAGCGGCTGGGCCAGCAGGAGTTCAGTGACGACGCGCAGACTGATCGGCCAATCCTCACGGGGTCCCAGCGGGGTGGCCGCCCAGTCGAAGCCCTGGATCAGGGCGGGCATCTCGTGTTCGGCGGGTTCAGGGGCGGGATCGGGAGTCAAGACAGGCTCCGACGACGTGGATGACGGTTCAGACGGGGCGGACGTGGGGAGAGAAGCAGTCTAGGGCTTTGCCCGCCGCCTGATGTCACCGCCACATCAAAGCCAGCGTCGTAGCGCTTTTCACCGCTTCTCATTCTGTTGCTCTCTTGCCACCACCGTTTCAGCATGCCTCCAAACTCCAGATCCAGAAGGCGCTCACGGGATCTGGAGAGGATTTCGCCCTTCGTCAGGTCAAGCCCTTGATCAGTGGGTGCTGAAGGTGTCAGGTCCTATCCGTCGGAAGTGCCACAGGGCCATCCCGATGATCCAGATGGGGGGAGGCAGATCGGAACGGACAAAACAGCACGCTGAACGGCACATCAACACAAAAGCGTCCTCAACGGCCTGTTCAGGATCGGCCAGACCCTCACGTTGGGCCAGCATCAGGATGCGTCCGGCGTAGCGGCCGTGCAGGAGGAAGAGGGCACCCTCATCTCCGCCGGCCAGGGCCTGCAAGAGCCGCAGGTCATCCGGCCGATCCTCCTCCCTGACCACCAGAACCTTTAACGGAAGTTCTGTGACCGTGCCCAGTCCACAATGGCGCGGTTGG
Source organism: Deinococcus humi (assembly GCF_014201875.1). Lineage (NCBI taxonomy): Bacteria > Thermotogati > Deinococcota > Deinococci > Deinococcales > Deinococcaceae > Deinococcus > Deinococcus humi. The sequence goes on from NZ_JACHFL010000022.1 coordinate 60,891, forward strand.
CGGCGTCAGCGTTCTCGTAAATCGCGGCGTGGGCCGCGCCGGGAATCAGCACCAGCTTGCTGCCCGCGATGTTCTGCTCCATCTTCATGGCGAAGGGCGGCGGGTACACCGTGTCTTCCACGCCCTCCAGAATCAGCGTCGGCACGGTGATGCTCGCCAGCGTGGGCAGCGAGTCGGGCCGCTCGGACAGCGCCTTGGCCCCGGCCACGTCGCCAGCCACGCTGGCCTGCCGCACGATGTCGCTCAGGAACTTCACGTCGCCGGGTTTGTTCAGGCGGGTCACGCCGGTCAGCATGTCCTTGAGCAGTTCGCCCACCAGCGACTGCGGGCCGTAGGTCACGGCCTTCTGCGCCATGCCGCCCCACAGGGCCTTCTCCACCACGTTGGCGGGGTTGGCGATGGTGTCGATCAGCAGCATGCCCTTGAAGCGTTCGGGGGCGGTGCGGTACATCTCGAAGACGATGGGGCCGCCCATCGACATGCCGCCGATGATCGCGCTGGGCACATTCAGCTGATCCATGACCGTCAGCGCATCGTTGGCATAGGTCTGGATGGAGCCGGCGTCGTCCGCCGCGGCCACGCTCTGGCCGTAGCCGCGGTGGTCAATCGTGATGACCCGGTAGCCCGCGTTCGCCAGCGCGTCGCGGTTGCGCGAGAACAGTTCGCCGCTCAGGGGGTAACCGTGCAGCAGCAGCATAGGTGTGCCGCTGCCCTGCGAGACGTAGTGAATCTGCGCGCCGTTCACAGCCAGCATGCCTTCCTGCCGCATCCCATCATTGCCGCCAGCCAGGGCTGCGCCGGAAAGAAGCGTCAGGGTCAGGGCCAATTTGCTCTTGTGTGCTTGCTTCATGAAAAACCTCGGCGACGGGGCCGCGTGCCTGGGGTCAGGCGGCCACATCGTTTCTCTTGCCTGAACAGCCTAAAGAGGCTCCAGCAGACGTGGGGAAGCTGGCCTTCATCGCATCTTTGAATTCACCTCGCGCTCACCCCGCCTTGCCCGCTCACGTCCCGGACGTCTCCCCTGCCAGCACCCTGCGAAGAAAGCGGGCCAGCGTCGCCTCGTACCATTCCGGGTTCATGTTCCAGGGCCGAATATGTTCGGCCCCCTCCACCCGGTGGTACTCCACGATGTCCGGTCTCGCGTGAGCAAAGCGCTCCACATGCGCCACCGGCACCGTCCGGTCCGTGCTGCCGTGAAACAGCAGCATCGGCGTCTGAAATTGGTCCATCACGCTGTGGTGGTCAATGGCATCGAAGTCCTGGCCGCTCTTGAGGACCGTCAGGTATTCCACCAGACGCGCGAACGGACGCACGTAATAGCGCCGGGCAAAGTGACGGATCAGGGAACGCCACTCCAAGGGCGGGGAATCCAGCACCACTCCCGCGATCCGGGGGGCCAGCGCGCTGTAGCGCAAGAAGGCCAGCGTGATGCCGCCGCCCATACTGAAGCCCATCAGCACAATTCGCCGTGCCCCGTGGGCCTGCGCAAACTGCACGGCGGATTCCAGGTCTTCCCATTCCTCGGCACTGAGTTTATAGACGCCCTGCGGCGTGCGGGGTGCGCCGTGGGCGTTGCGGTACGTGATGGTCAGGCTGCTCAGGCCCAGCCGGGCGAAGGTGGGCAGGACGCGCAACGCGTCCTGCCGCAGGCCCCGGTACCCGTGGGTCACGATGATCCAATCGGTGTCCGCCACTGCGCCGCCCGCCCCTCCCGGCACCAGCCAGGCGGGCATGGCACCGTGCGGGGCAGGCACGAGAACGTCCTGGTAGGCCAGGCCACGCGACGCCGGAGTGCCCAGTCCGACGGTGGTGGGGCGCACCGCGTGGCCCACGGTCAGGGCGGCCTGCTGCCACCGCACGGCGCGGGTCACGGTGCGGCGGGTGCGTGTCAGGACTGGACCGAGCTGGGCGAAGCGCGGCACGCCATCCAGGTCATCCCATTCCAGGTCCAGCACGCCAGGACGGGTGGTGGCCGCGTTGCGGGTCAGGATCACCTGTGGGGCGGGTGAGCTGTGGGGGGTGATCCGCCTGGACTCAGGAGTCAACGGCTGCTCGCCCTGGAGGCCCAGGATGCGGGTGCTGGGAATGCGCCGGCGGACGGGTGAGGCCCACACCAGCGCGTCGGCGAAGTACCAGCCCACGGTCACGATGGCCGTGCCGCTCAGGCCAAGCACAAGCAAGACCAGGGTCAGGGGACGTGGCCTGGACAGGCGTCTGGAGGGCTTCACATTGAAAATCGTGCCACTGCCAAGGTTCCGTAGACCATAACCCTGCCCCCGTTTCCAGCGCCAGCCTGACGGCAGGTTGAATCGGTGCCTGGGCCGAACCCAGTCCGCCTGATGCCCCGCTGCCCCCAGGCCGGCGTGTCCTCGGCCGTCTCCCCCTTGCCGAACAGCACCCGGTCCAGCGTATCCGGCTGCGCGACGTGGCCCGCAGCCGCTTCAGATGACCTGCGCGACAAGGTCACGCAGCTGTGTGGCCGCGCCCAGATCCTTGACCACGTAACCCATGGCCCCCAAATTGAGCGTCTGTGCCGCCAGCCCCGGATGCGCGTGGCCGCTCAGCACCACCACCGGCACCCCCGAGGACAACTCCAGCGCGCGGCCCAGCAGCTCCAGGCCCTGCCCGTCCGGCAAACTCAGGTCCAGCACCAGTAGCTCGAACGTGCCGCCGGGCCAACGTGCGGCGGCCGCGGTGAACGTTGGCACCTCCTCGATCCGCCAGTCCACCCCCAGCGCCGCCAGCTCTTCGCGCAGCAGCAGCGCGTCCACGGGGTGGTCCTCGACCAGCATCACCCGCGTCATGCCGCCCACCCGGGCCCGGCATCCAGGCCCGGCGTCTCACGGCAGTGAATCGCCCGGTCCAGCCAGACGCGCCGTCGCTCAAGGTCTGCGGCGGGAACACTCTGGAGGCCGCACGGTGCCCACCTGTCGTTCATACCCCAGGGTAAAGACCCGCAGGTCCCCTGACGCTCAACCACATGAAGTCGTCTTCAACGTCCTCTCAGCAGTGCAGCAGATCAGTCCGTGGAGGGTTGGTGTGAAGCCTGGGGCGAAGGGGCTTGAAGCAGCACTTCCGCGTCAGGGTGACCGGCGCGGATGGCCAGGATGTACAGGCGGTTGACCAAGCTTTCGAGCCGCTCGCCGCGCAGGTTGTGGGTCTCGAGGTGCTCCAGCAGCAGGTCGGCGATCAGGCGGCCCTCGTCCGGGGTCAGCGAGAGGTCACAGGCGGGTGCGTCGGTTGGGCCGGCTCCTGTGGTTTGTCATGTCTTTATTCTGGTGGAATGAACCCCTCGGACAGGATCACAGGCCAAGTCACTTCGACCCGATCGGCAGCTACGCTGACCACACTGCGCAGGAGCCCAGATGATCCAGCGTGCGGCCGTGCGGCCTGAGTGCGCTTTATAGTGCTGGCGAATGAGCGATGCCGACCGCCCCGCGCTTGACACGTCACTGGAGGAGGTCACCCAACTACGCGAGGCCCTCGCTGCCGCCCAGCGCCAGATCGAGGTGCTGTCCACCTTCACGGCCCTGAGCGAGACCGCCGCCACCACCAGTGACCTGACCCTCCTGGCCCAGCGCGCTGAGGAGGTGCTGCGCCGCAACATTCCCGATCTGCTGGCCGCCTACTACGAACGTCGGGGGGACCGCTGGGTGGCACAGGTCACCACCGAAGGCCTGCCGCCCGCTCTGCTGGACCTGATCCACGTGGGCCTGCCCCTGGACACGCCGTGTTTCGCGCAGACGGTGGACGCCCGCACGCCGCAGTTCTTCGAGCATTGGGACGCGGTCACGCAGCGCGTGCCGTTCACCGAGGGGTTCCATGCGGTGGGCCTGGCCCCCTTCTACCGGGACGGTCAGGCAGTGGCCATCCTCACCGTGGGGCTGGTCAACACCGAGGTCTGGGCCGCGCAGCCTCAGCAGTTGTTCCTGGCGGTGTATCAGGCCCTGGACAGCGCCCACCGGCGCAAAGGACTCGTCCAGATCCAGGAGCGGCAGCGCGCCCTGGAAGCATTCATGACGCTGACCGAAACCATCGGCGCGGAGACCGAGCCGCTACGGCTGGCCGAGCGGGCCTGCGAGCTGTTCCTGACGCTGATGCCGGGCTGGGTCACGGGCTATTACGAGTGGGACGGTGAGCTGTGGTGCGCCAGGCTCAGCGACGTACCGGACCCCATCCTGCGCGCCGCGCTGTTCGCGGGGGTGCCCGCATCGGCGCCCAGCCTGCACGCAGCAGTGCAGGTCAGGGGGCCGGTGTTCTTCGATCACTGGAGCGCCCGGGACAAGATCATCGCCCGGTCCGAGTCGTATGGCGTGGCGGCCTTCGTCCCCTACTTCCGGGACGCTCAGCCCGTTGCGATGTTCGCCATTGCCAGCCAGCACCACCAGGAGTGGAGGTCTGAGGAGCGGGCGGTGTTCAGGGCCGTGGGGCGCAGTCTGGCCCTGGGCCTGGAGCGGGCCTGGCAGGCCCAGGCGCTGGAGAGCCGCACCCATGAGTTGCAGCGCAGCAACCGCGAACTCAAGGCCGCCAACGGTGAGCTCGAAGCCTTTGCGTACAGCGCCTCGCATGACCTGCGCACCCCGGTGCGGCACGTCAAGGGCTTCGTCGAGATGGACCGCCGTGCCCTGAACCGTGGGGAGCCGGACAAGGCCGAGCGTGCCCTGCAGGTGGTGGAGGGGGCGGCCGATCAGATGAGCGCCATGATCGACGCGATGCTCTCCCTGTCGCGCAGCACCCGGCAGCCGCTCACCCACACGGCAGTCAATTTGGGCAGGTTGGTAGAGCGGGCCCGCCAGAACGTTGAGGACGAGTTCACCGGCCGCCAGATCGAGTGGCGGGTGGCGCCGCTGCCCGAGGTCACCGGCGACGCGGCCACCTTGCAGCAAGTCATCGTCAACCTGCTGAACAACGCGGTGAAGTTCACCCGCCCCCGCGAGCAGGCGGTGATCGAGATCGGCGCGCAGGCGGGGGATGAGGAATGGACGGTGTGGGTGCGCGACAATGGGGTGGGCTTTGACCCGGCGTACACGGGCAAGTTGTTCGGTCCGTTCCAGCGCCTGCACCTGCACAGCGAGTTTGAGGGGACGGGCATTGGATTGGCGACCGTGCGCCGCATCATCCTGCGCCATGGCGGCCGGACCTGGGCGGAGGGCGTGCCGGGCGAGGGGGCCACGTTCTCATTCACGCTGCCGCATGTCCGCCCGCTGGAGCCAGGCGGCAGCTAAGCCAGCGTCTCCTCGGCAGCGCGGTCTTCCTCGGCCTGGCGCTGCCCCTCCATAGTGTCATGCTCACGTAACTTAACCCGGCTGGTCTTCCCGCGCAGGACTTCCAGCGTGTAGTCGCCCTCCCCGAATAGCTTGCCGTCTAGCGTGTCCGGCAGCGCGATGCGCACCTCGTGCGTCTCGGGGTCATAGCACACCCTGACCGTGGTCCGGGCGTGGCGCTCCTTGAGGGCTTCGAGCTTCTTGGGCGCCGTGTTGATGAACATGCCCCGGCGCTTCCCGCTGTCCTTGAGTGGGACCAGCTCGCCCGCCTCCGGCAGCCCGACATCGTGCTTGCTGTTCAAGTACCCCGCCAGGTTGCTGCGCGCCCGCAGTTCGCCGTGCGTCAGGATCACCTTCCCTGGTGCGTAGCGCGCGATCATCCCCAGCAGTCCACCCCGGTCCGCATGGGCCGACAGGTAGAAGCGTTCCACCCGTGAGTACGCCGACACTGGCTCGAAGCCTTCACCCCTGGCTGCGGGCAGCATGACCTCGCCGCCCTGCTGAAGTTCAAGCAGCCGTCTCCCGGGGCTCTCGGCGTCCTGGTAGCCCACCACGAACAGGGCGTTCTCAGCATGTGGCAGCCACGCGCGGGCGTACTGCGGGCTGGCCCCCGCGTGCAGCATGCCCGACGAGGCGATCACCACGGCGGGGCGCTCGGAGGCCAGGATGCCCTCACGCTCCCGCCGGTCCTTGACCAGGTTCACCGTGCCGGTCAGGAACGGCCGCTGCTTGCTCACAGCGCTGCGGTTCTGAAGCGCCTCGGGCAGCAGGGGCAGCATGTCCTCGTACGCCTCGGTGATGCCCCGGGTCAGGCCGTCGAGGTGGATCGGCACCGCAGGCAGCAGCCCGCTCGCCATCGCCGTCTGCAGGATCTGGGTGATCTCCTGCGCGCGGCCCAGGGCAAAGGACGGGATCAGCACCCGCCCACCCCCGCGTAGGGTCTCACCGATGGCCGTGATGAAAGCCCGGACTTGCTCCTTGCGGCTGGGCAGCAGCGTGTCGCCGTAGGTGCTCTCGGACACCACCGCGTCGACAGGGGTCACAGCAGCGGGCAGCCAGGCGGCGTCCACCACGGGCGTGGAGATGTTGCTCACATCCCCGGTGTGGAACACGGTCCGGCCCCCGCTCTCGATCAGCACGCTGGCCGCGCCGAGGAGATGGCCGCTGGGGAACAGCGTGAAGGCGAAGCCGTGGTCACTGACGCGCATGAAGTAGGGCACTGGCCGCAGTCGCTCCAGCGTGCGCTTCATGTCGCCTGCGCTGAACAACGGCTGGCCCTGCAGGGTGGTGACCTTGAGGGTGTCACCCAGCACCAGCGTGGCGATGCGGGCGGTGGCCTCGGTGCAGTAGATGGGGAGCCCCGGGAAACGCCGCACCACCACCGGCAGCGCGCCGACATGATCCAGGTGAGCGTGGGTCAGCACCATCGCGGCAGGTGGGTGCTCCGAGAGCAACCCCAGCTGGGGCAGGGCAGCGTCCCCGATGGACCCAGGTCGTGCACCGGCGTCAATGAGCAGGTTGCCCTCGGCCAGGCGGTAGAGGTAGCTGCTGGCTCCCACCTCGTCGGTGCCGCCCAGGCCCAAGAAATGCAGGTCACTCATGGGGGGCATTGTGGACGATGGCCTGAAACGCCATCACGACAACGCACTCCCCGGTTCCGTTCCCAGGTCATGGATGTTGAAGCCGGTGGCGGCCCTGGCCTTCTCGTTCAGGAGGTGCATCAGCAGCCGCCCCGGCGTCTCGATCTGCTGCCCCTTCAGCCGCCACTTCTCGATCCGTTGGATGCAGCGCCGTACCGTCTTCACTCCCAGGTGGACCAGCGCCTTGTAAAACCCGATGGCAGCCATCGCGTGCGTGGCTGGATCATCGTGGTGGATGGCGATCTGCACGGCGAATTCCCACAGCTGTGAATTGGCATTTCGCAATCTATCTAGACAACCTTCCAAGTTGTGGATCACCGAGTCAAGGGTGAGGGACAGCATTCCCCGCTCGCCCGCACGGGTGATCAGTGCCGCGCCGTCCAAGCAACGCAGCAGGTCTTCCCTGGCCGTTTCCGCTGAGGAAGCTCCAAAGCCCTGTTCAGGTTTTCCACAATCCCTTTGTTTTTGAGTAGTGGTTGAGCTTCCTTTGGTCGTCTCACCTTGAGAGTGAGAGTCTGGCACGACGAAAATCTCAACTTCCTGGACACTCTCCGCGAAAAACGCAGCCTCCAAGTCCTCCGGGATGACCGGCTCGTACAGGGTGACGCTGAACAGCGTGGCCACGTTGCGTCGGGCGGCTGTCCCTTCCTCAATCCGCTGCACCTTCTGGCTCCGGAGCCACAGGTGCGCCAGCGGATGCTGCAGCGCCCGGTAGAAGGTGGCCTCGCTCATCCCACACTCGCGCGCGAAGCAAAACCGCCCCCCCACCATCTGCACCACCTGCTCACGGGACTGCAGGGGCCGTCCGTCCTCGCCCACCTTCAGGTAGCAGTGCTTACGCAGCTCCTCGATGATGCGGATGAGATTCAGGCCCTGAGCGCCTGTGAGCCGTCCGCCGGCCAGGCTGGTGGAGCTGATGCCCGTGAGGATCAGGCGCCAGTCGCGGGAGACACTGCGGCTCAGCTTGGTGAGGTGCTGGCCAGCCTGGTACGGAAAGGCCACCGGCCAGAAGGTCTTGGTGGGCGTGTACCCGCTCATCACAGGTCTGGCGCGGATGCTCTTGCGGTACAGGCCGACGGCCTTCAGGGCCTCGGTGGGGTCCACCGGGAGGCGCGTCGTTGGTGAAGCTGGTGGGATGCGCGGCGCTGCTTTGGGATTTCCAGCCAGGAGCGCGGTTTTCTGGGCCTCCAGAAAGGCCCGCCGCCCAGCCTCACTGGTCAGGCGCTCCGGCGTTAGTCGGGTGGCTGTCACGCCAGACCGCCAGTGGGCCATGACCGTGCTTTTCGAGCGTTGAGGTGAGCGGAGAGCCCGACGACTCTTTGCTGAAGCGTCAGTGGGCTTGGAAGAGAATTATCGAACAGCTTAAGGTTGTCCGCTCTTACCCCACGGGGGTGTCCCCGTGAGATGCATTCAAACGGATCTGAATGCGGCGTGTGTCGGCACACGCCCTCGCCTGATGCAGGGTCCGTCATCTCGGCTTGCTCCTCTTGCAATAAGGGGCGGCCTCCATTAAACTGACGGCACTTGATTGCACGTCTTCGTTCAACGAAGTCTTTGGAAATCCCGCCTGGCAGCGGGGTTTTTCAATTTTTGACTGGGTTAAGGGGTCTTCAGATGTGCCTCCAGGTCTTCCAAGTGTAGCATCATTTTTATTGTCGAATCTTCGATAAGAATGGTTTTATCATACCAGACGCTGTTTGCTAGAAGGAGTATGCGGAAAGGTTTCAGAAGGGGCAGAATGGTACTGGAGGACCTCCAGCCAGTTGCAGCCGCCCAGCAAGCTGGCGTTGATCCCTATCGCTAACTTTGAGTCGATAGGCTCGCTACCTTTGAGTCAAAATCTGGAATTGATCGGCTCTCACGGCAACCGCATGCTATCGCTACCTTTGAGTCAAGGACGGTGAATCAGGACGATTTCGACACGCTACCTTTGAGTCACCGGCAAAGCCACCTATCGCTACCTTTGAGTTTTTAAGCTTAAAAAAGCACGCTACCTTTGAGTCACGCCTTCGCTACCTTTGAGTCATTCGCCGGAAATCTCCACGCTACCTTTGAGTCTTTCAGGGCGAAATCCACGCTACCTTTGAGTCAAATGGCTGAAAAAACTGCGGCTGAGCGCAGATCTGGCACACTGCTTGATGATGCAATCAATCTTTTATAGATCTTTTAAAATCACTATAATCATCAAATCATGCATCAGGGCAACGAACCGTTGATCAACGAACTCACCCTGGCGCGCTCTGGGGTCTTTAGTATTCTCAACCGGGAAAGTGGCGACGACCAGAGCTGGGAGACCACTTTCAGCATCGGTGACCGGGACTTCTACGTCCAGGGTGTGGCTGCCCGTGGACGGCCACATGGCGTTGACCCGGACGTCTTGCTCGCGCTGCAGACGCTTTTTTTCGATGCCGGCTGTCCCGATGACGACACTGTGGAGTGTACGGCCTACGCGCTGCTGAAACTGACCCCCATGGGCACCCGTGGGAACGCCTACAGCCGGCTGCGGGACAGCCTCCTGCGCCTGGAGGGCGTGAGCTGGCTGACGCGCGTTTCACGGCAGTCTGGGGGGCGTTTCCGGGGCACCACCGAGACCAACCGCCTGATTGACCGGATCTCGGTGCGGGACACCAGCCTGAGTGCCAGCGGAGAGGGCGGGGCCATCGAGGCGGGCGCGCCGCTGCGGGTGACCTTCTCCCGGCATTTTGCGCAGTCGATCCGCGAAGGGTTTTACCAGATTCTCGATGCTGAGCTGCTCGGCGATCTCAAACAGCCCACGGCGCGGAGTCTGTACCGGGTGCTACAGGCGCACCGGGTGGGTGACGACGGATCGCTGGCCCGCGAACTGCCAGTTATCATGGCGGCTTGGCGGGAGGCGACGGGGCTAAGCGGCCAGCGGTCCAACAACGTCAAACGGACCCTGGATGGGGCCCATGCCCACCTGATTGCGGCGAAGTATCTGCGCGACGTGAACTACAAGGGTTCCGGTGAAGAGACGCGCATCACGTACGAGTTCGCCGGCGAGGTTGATCCCGAGCTGGTCAGGTTGCTCACCGACATGAAAGTGACGCGTCCGGTGGCTGAGGCGCTGGTGGCCGAGCACCCCGACCGGATTCGTGAGGTGGTCCGGGCAGTAGAGTTACGCATGAGCGAGGGCTTCAAGCCGCGTTCGCTGGGCGCGACGATGGTGGACGCTGTTCGGAATCCGGAGAAGTACCTCGTTTCAGCGTCTGCTTCCCAGCCGGTCTCCCCTCCCCCACGGGCCAAACCCAGGAAGTTGCCCGAGCCGCAGCCGATGCTGTTGCCGCTGTCGCAGGATGAATCGCTGGGGATGGTGGCCAATATTCTCAGGGTGAAGCTCGGCCGTGCGCCTCACGCCGCAGCTTTGGCCAAACTGCGCGCCTTGCCGCCAGCCATGGTAGACCGGCTGGTGGCGGCCGCGACGGGCCAGGAAGATTTGATTCAGGTGGCTCAGGAGGCCACGGGTGAGGTGTTGTAAAGATATAGGTAGTGGACTGAGTCAGAAAAACATGTACAGAACGACTTGATCCCGCCTTTGTATGGTGGAGAGGTGAGCCGCTCAGCTGTTCCGTCAGACAAAGACGCCTCCCGTCTATGCTTGGCCGTGAAAGGGACATCATGAATCAACCGGCAAGCAGATCTTCTGAACTCAATACCCCTGAGCAACAGCGCGAAGCTGCGACTCTTCTGCAATGGCCCTGGTCAGCCCAAGCGACCCACGCGCTCACGACGTATTTTCGCTGCATGGAGGACGTGAACACGCCTGAGCAACTGGCCGACGTTCTCACTGAGACTCTTGGTCATGCTCCACCTGTCCTGTTGGATGTTCAGCGTGAGCTGGGAGGCATCACCCTCCATGACCGGGGCGCTCACACGCTGCATCTTTGCCTTGATTCCATCTCTTCCATCGAGACCGGATGGGATGAAGGCATGTGGTTGCTTCCACTGGCCTGGAGAGACGTTGCCGTTCCTGATTGGAACATTCGACTGGATGGCCAGGTGGATGACGGCCCCTTTCTGTACGCCAATGCCCGGCTGTGTGTCGAGTGGCATGTTATTCACAGAAGCCTTTTCAATCAGGAGCGAACTTGTCCCGTGTACTCTCAGTCTGTCGAGGTTCGAGGGAAGCCTTTCGAAGCCCTGAGGTCATCCCTGACGGTGTTGGCCGAATTCCTGGACATGGACCTCGCTCCTTTGCTGAGTGACAGCTGGAATTTGCTGTGGTTGAGCGAACATGCTGAACTCACCGTCCAGCATGACGTGAAGGGCGTAACCCATGCCCGGCTGACGACAGAACATCTGGAGGCAGCGGAAACGTTTTCGGACTGGTGTCACACTTATGGAACGAGCGTCTGGGACCGCAAGCGCATTGAACCTCACACCGCTGATGCGGGCTGATCTGCCGGGCCCTCCAGGTTTCCTGCGTGTTGAACAGCCACTGCGTCAGGACATAGTCCCTGATCACATGCCTGTCTTGCGGAAACTGTCCAGCTACTTCTGCATCAGACCAGTAGCTTGCGGTTTACAAGGTGAGCTGTTGTTCTCTCGCCCCCTTTCTGCACCGCTTTCTGTCGGAGTATTTTATGGATTAATTGGCGTTATATGTCCGAAGTTTTTGAGTCTGGTGCTGAGTTTGGGCTTGTGATCTCTCGTCCTCTTTCGGCTTGGGCTTCTGCTTGTGTATTTCAGGAGAGCGTTTTACTGAGGCTATTAGTTTAATCCTTGTTTTATAACGCCTATTAAGTCCAATTAGACATGACCGGATCAGAAATTGCCATCAGCACCAAGACGATCGTCTGCGCGCCAACCAAACAAAACAGTTAGCAAAAGCCCTCCAGACATAGGCAATAGTTAGAGCCGGTGGAGCCTAGATCTCATGCCGTCTCTAGCCTCCACCGGCTGTTGCACCAGAAAAGCAACACAACTATACGGCCGCACATTCGAAATGTCGCCGGATCACTGCAGCATAAAATGACAACGAAATCCAACTCGCGTCTATAAGCCCTGATGCAGCACGCCCTGGAAGCACAGGCCGCTTGCAATTAGGATCGCCCGTATTGCGGACGCCACCCGCACGTTCTCCCGCTCCATCCCGAACTCGACGCATGGGCCAGTCCGCCAGATGATCCAGCCCCGGTAGTACCCATAAACCCTGCTGAGCCTGTCCACCCGGTGCACGGGCTGCGGACAGAGCATTGGATGCTGCTCGAGCTGATCATCCAAGGCATGAACGCGGCAGGCGACGCCCAGGAGGTCTACGACCTGGTGGTGGCTAACGTGGACAAGATGAAAACCGCAGTCCGGCGCGTGCCAGCTTTTGAGATCACCTGGCAGACCACCAATGCCAAAAACTGACCTGTTCTGGCCGCCTCCTGGCCTCTCCGAGGTGCAAGCCAGAAGTCTGTTGGAGCACGCGCGGGCCGAACGCCGCGTGCGCGGCGAATTCCAGGAGGCCGAAGCTGTGATCAGCGATCTATGGACTCTCGACTGGACGGAAGCCGAGTGGGCCGTGAAGGGTGACCAGACGTGAGAAACCTTTGCCGCCCGGCTGAGCGAATGCCTGACGCTGCTGGTCACCTAGGGCGAGCAGGCGGCCGCCCAGGTGGCCGAGGGTCCATCTCCACCCAGCTGGCTGGAGATGGACCCGGACCCTAACCTGTCGCGCCCTGCCCACTTCCAGGTTGCGGCACACGCCTCCTGCATCCGGACGGAACGGAGATCCACCAACCCCACGAACTGCCCATCCAGCGCGGGCAGGCCCACCGCGCCTACATCAGCCCGTGCAAGCAGCGCGCCCTGCTCACGGTGAGCCGCACCACCCGCGCGGGCTGGGTACTGCGCGCGTACACCCCAGGGCCTGACGAACGCGTGAAAATCAATCTGATCGCCCACGCACTGGTCACCGGTCAGGTGTACGCGGACCGGGGCCGGCGGCCGGACACCTCGCCTGATCCGGAAAGCCAGGAGATGGCCCCGATGCCTTCTTGCAGCTGAGCCAGACCGCGCTGCGGGCTTGCGAGGCCCTGGTGGCCGGTCACCCGATGCAAGCCCTGGACTTCGCCGAGCAGGTGCTCGCTGCGGATACAGCCAGCGCCTGCACCGGCGCAACTACAACCGCGAGCGCCGCGAGGAGGTGCGCGCTGGGCGCTGCCACAATGCTAAACACTTCTACATCGCTCTGCCAGTGCCGCCCCCGGCCACCGAATCCGGCAACGCCCAATCTCCGCTGGTGCGCCGTTACGACTTTCGCCTGATCGCCGTGTACGACGAGCGCGGCGGCCAACTGCGGGTTGAGAATGCGGCGGACATCGAGCGCGAGAATGGCATTGACGTCGGCGCAGATGGGTGGCGGCAGCTGATCGCCCTGCTCCCCCGTTTTGGACCCGACGGCGAGGGGCAGGGCAAACCCGGCGAGAAGGCAGGCGTGCGGGTGCTGATCTACCGAGAGGACCGGGGCGGCCTGGCCCTATATCCCCACGTGCAGCAGCGGTACCGACGGGCACTGCACACGCTGGAGGCCCTGCAGCGTACGGTTCGGGAGGGACGCCGCGAGGGTGAAGCTTTGCGTGAGACGCCGGGTACAGCGGAGTGGTTGAATGAAGTGCTTGGCCAGTAAATGGGGCCGGACTCAGGGTCTGCAGAGCGCTGGCCTCAGGGGACGGCGCTTATCTGCGCGGGTCCTTCCTCAATTCGTTGTGTTTTCGTCAGGAATCTCTTCCCTGAAGGATCCAGCCGGATGCACCGTCACCGTTTGATCCTTCAAAACTCCCCTGACATGCACGTAAATCAGATCATCTAGCTGCTTGGTTTCGAGAATTTTGATCTCTCGCACTGTGCCGACCGTAACCAGCGTCCGGACCCTGACATCCAGCACGCCAGTCGCCGTGATGTGGTCAGTGTCGTCTGATCCTCCTTGTGCATCAAGACGCTCAGAAGCTGCAATCACTTCATATTGCCCTTGGCTCACCCCGAGCTCCATATCGATTGGTATTGATGGCCCGTCCTTACTGAGGGCCGAGACGGTCCAGCGCAAGGCATCAACGTCACCCGGGCTCAGTTCCTCAGGGGCAGCCATCTGCGTGGGATCGACACCGTGTTCATCTTCAAGAAACGTCGCGATCTGCTGATACAACAGCTGGACCTCGCTCAAGGCAACCATTGCGGCCTCCATACGGGGTGGGGTTGACTCGGTTTCGAGTCGCTAAGGTTAAGCAGCTGTAGCCTGGCACTCGGCTTCCAGGGGCGTCAAGTATCCCAGGCTCGAATGCCG